>PIYA01000002.1 GCA_003601785.1 Candidatus Bathyarchaeota archaeon | reverse complement strand
CCTTCTGCACGTCAAGCAGATGTCCTAACCGAGCTAGACTACCGGCCCAACTATTTTCATTAAAAAAGCTTGTTTTATTAAGTTTTAGGTCCTACAGAATAAAGAATCTTGAATTAGTTACTCTTTTTTAAATAACTAATTAAGCTGATTAGTTCATCGACTATCTTTTCTATGAACTTCATGGGATGTTTGTGAAATTAGTGTTATTTTATCCGGGTTTCTCTTCCGGTTTAAAAAGCCTTTTCTCGTGTGCTGGTTTCGGTTTGAACCCGTGGCGGCTTGTTACGGATGCTCTCTTTCGCTCCAAGTTTTTAAGTCTGGCGTAAAGCTTTGAGATTTTGGTTTTTGAAGGTTTCCTTATTCTTGAGGGATGATACGGTGCAGGTGTGAACGGCTTCTTAATGTTCTCTTTGAACCTTTTCCTCTTTAAACCTCCAGCCTGAACGTTTTTTCTCTTTAATTTCTGGAAAACTACGTAGCCCTTCTGCAGGTTCACTTCTCGCGTTTCCCAGCCAGCATTAAGCCATGCCTTGGCGTGTGCACTGCTGGGAGAGTTGCTCCACCAGTTTTCGTTGCGGTATGCACTTAGAGGCAGATTGTCACCTATTATCCCATCTATTTTTGGAAAGGACAGTTTAACCGTGTCCGTGAAGGCTGCTCTATACCTTAAGTAGCTTGTGAGGGCGTCGTATTTGCCTCTGGAACGATGCGGCGAGACAATTTTCCTCGCACAGTTCAGACAGAGCATTTTTGTAGGGTCACCTGTTGAAACGTCTGGAACCATGCAATCCTTGCAGAATAAGCCTCCGCATCTTTGACATCTTCTCAGATAGCTTATGGGAAAAACGCGACCGCAGATTCCACATTCTTCTTTAATTACCAAGAATCATCACGGCAACTGTTCTGTTAAATTATATAAAATGGTTGCTTTTGATATAAGTGTCGGTTAACACCGAGTATTCGGTTTCTGCGATAAACCTTATAGATGTCGGTCTTTCTTGTCAAATTGTGAAATCTGATGCTTTTCAGCAGCTACCTACACGAAAAAGCTGAGGAGTCAAGACATAACGAGACAATAGGATATCTCATAACGGTTATGGGCACCATATTTTTTGTCGGAGGATTATTGGAAACCGTGATAACCGTTGAAAATCCAGAGTGGTTTCTGATTTTTCCTTATCATCTGACACGGCATCCTTACAGCCTCTTAGGTTTATCTTTAATATCCGTTGGACTTGTCCTTCTCTGCTTAGGAATAGCCCTAAGCATCCACTACGCAAGGGAAAGAAGCTGGTATATGAGCGAGTTGCAGAAGGCACACGCAACGGAAGAGCTGAAGTTTAAAAGAAAAAAGAAACGTGGTTGACCAGTTTAACCCTTAACAACGGCTAATGGAACAAACCTTGCAACCTTCGTAGCTATCCCAACCTTATCGCTCACCTCAGCGACAACATCCACGTTTTTGTACGCTGGATCTGCCTCCTCAGCCAAAACAACGGAGCTTGCAGCTCTAACAAAAATCCCACGTTGCTCCAAAGCTTTTTTGACGTCTCCACCCCAAAATCTTCTTTTTGCAGCGTGTCGACTGAGCATCCTCCCAGCTCCATGAGCGGTAGAGCCGAAGGTTATCTGCATGGCTTTCTCTGTACCCACAAGAAGCCAAGAGCTTGTCCCCATACTTCCAGGTATGAGCACTGGCTGCCCAACTCCGCTGGAATGTCTGGGTGTCCTGGCGGGAAGGCTCTCGTTGCTCCTTTTCTGTGAACCCAAACCTTCCTCCGTTCACCGTTCACCATGTGTGTTTCTATCTTTGCAATGTTGTGAGCTACATCGTAAACAAGGTTTAACCCGAACCTTTCAGGGTCTTCTCTGAAGACATGCTTGAAGCTCTCTCTAACCCAGTGCATTATGGTTTGACGGTTTACGAAGGCGTAATTGACGGCGCAAGCCATTGCTTGATAATAGTCTTCTGCTTCCTTGGTGTTCCCAGGTGCACAGGCAAGTTCACGGTCCGGCAGTGCAATCTTGTATTTTTGAACAGCCCGTTCCATAACCCTCAAATAGTCTGAGCATATCTGATGACCGAAACCTCTTGAGCCGCAGTGAATCATAATTGTCACTTGTCCCTCATGCTCTATTCCGAAGCTCTTGGCTGCTCTCTCATCATAAATCTCATCCACTTTCTGGATTTCAAGGAAGTGATTTCCCGAACCTAGAGTGCCAATTTGCGTCAACCCTCTATTTTTCGCCGTTGTTGAAACCTTATCTGGATTCGCGTTTTTCATGCATCCCTGTTCTTCATGGTGCTTTATGTCTTCAGACCATCCAAGCCCGTGGTCGATAGCCCAGTGAACACCTTCCACTACAAGCCTTTCCAAATCATGCACCGAAACCCTGAAATCTTTTCTGCGACTTCCCAGACCGCATGGAACATTTTGAAAGATAGCGTTTGCCAGCTGAGCGAGTTTTGGTCTGATATCCTGTTCTGAAAGATTTGTTGTCACCAAACGGACGCCGCAGTTTATGTCGTATCCCACACCGCCTGGACTGATTACGCCTTCATTATAATCCGTTGCCGCAACACCACCTATCGGAAAACCATAGCCTTCATGCCCGTCAGGCAGAGTTATGGAATACTTGTAAATGCCGGGCAGATGCGCCACGTTCACGCATTGCCCGAGAGTTCTATCCGTCTGCATTTTTTCTAACAGTTCCCGATTCGCAAAAACCATGCCTGGAACACGCATGCCAGGCTTATACTGTGGAATACGCCAGGTGTAATCATCTATCTTTTCAAGAGGAACTTTTCCACTCATCTTTTCACCTATTTGGATAGAACTAAAACTCTGGGATATAAACAATTTTGGCTTTTACACCAAAACGTCAAACCCAAACTTTTCTACAAAACGCATAACGCCCTCTACACTTTCATTCAGCACAGTAACGCTTAAAACAGGATTATCCTTAATGAAATCGGCAGCCTTTTGCACAGCCTTGTCATTTTCAAATATCCTTCTACTTATCATCTTAAGGTCTTCACCCCTTTCTATCCCTTCCTTAGCAATTCTAGCCCAAAGCTTAAGCTGTTCCTTATAAGTTCTAAGCCTTTCCACGGCATCTGTTCCCTTGCCGAAATGAGTGTAATACAGACTCTTAGGCTTCAGCCTCATCATCTTGTCAATGGAAGCCAAGGCTATATCCAGACGAAATGGTGGCGGCGACGTGGGCACAACCACATCAGCCTTGTCCACGTAGATACCAGCGGAATCCCCAGTGAATATTCCATCACTCAACTTATCATAATAGCTTAAGTGATGAGAAGCATGTCCAAGGGTTTCCACAACCTTCAACTTAACATCGTCTCCAAGGTCGATGACCATGCCATCAGCCGCTGTGATTATCCTCTCCTGAGGCACAGGCTCTGGTCTGCCGTAAATCCTAGTTATCCTTTCTCCGAGAACCTGTGTCGCTTGATTCCAAAGTTTTTCCGGGTTCACCATGTGCGGTGCTCCTCTAGGATGAACGATAAGTTTGGCTCTGGGCAAATGTTTTAGTAAGATTCCTGCTCCTCCACCGTGGTCTAAATGGATATGCGAGACGGCGACGTAAGCTACGTCTTCGGTTTTCACGTTTAACTCTTCTAAGCCTGAAAGCAGGTTCTGAACGGTGGATGATGGACCAGACTCGATTATTCCCACACGATTTCCCTTAAGAACGTAGCTTGCAATCAAATCTTCAACGCCTGCTGGCTCAAGGTCTATTAAGTGTATGTGTTCCTCGATTCTGGTAACACGCATTTTAGAGACACCTACGGATAGCTGAAGCAGAATCTTAAGTTCTTATCTTTGACTTTAAACCTTTTGTGGCGAACTGTTTTAGGTTATTATCGGCTTATCTTAGTTGGGAAGACCTATGCTTATCAGAATAGTTCGAACATTAACACCCGAAGAGGTGAAGAGGAGAATTGAAAGGTTTGAGAGGGAATTCGGTATGAGCTTTGAAAGGTTTGAGGAACTTTTCCTTGAAAGAAAAATTGAGGAAAAGTTTTCCGAGGCATATCTAGAATGGGCTGAACTCGTAGACAGTTATAAGGGCTACATTGAGGATGGACAACTTGATTACACGGTTGAAGAAACTAGGAAACTTAAAGCGGAACAGATGACTTTGCTGACGCCTAAGAGAATACAGTTGCTGTATCAACTCGCCACTTTACGGGTGGAATCCATAAATGATTTAGCTAAGAAGGTGCGGCGGAACGTGAAAAACGTTTATCAAGACTTAAAAGTGTTGAGCAAAATGGGTTTTGTAAAACTGAACAGACAAAAAGGGAGAGCCTTCATACCAGAAACCCTTGTTGAAGAGATAACTTTCGTGATTCGTTAAGGCAAAGCCTATATGTCAAGGATGAATCTCAGCGTCACCATGCTTGGTTCTTTAACGATTTCCATGCGATGATACGTTACGGCTTTCACGCCGACCTTCTGCGGATGCTTTTCAGGGTTAAATTTTTCTCCCCAGATCTTCGCTTTAAGTTTAAATCCATCTGAGGTTTTCTTTAACTCTAAAATCTTGAATTTTGAATACAATGTTTTTTCAACGTCAAATTTTACGAGTAGAGCCTCAAGCCAGCTGTAAAGCAGTGCATACTCGTCTTCTGCTTCAACCTCAACGTAATCTTCAACTTTGGAAGCGACTTTTTCAGTTTCGGTCATAACGTTGAACATTGCAAGAGCCGCGTTTTCAAAAGCTTCAGCTAGGTTTTTCCCGTAAGCTGCAACGTAAGCGTCAGCCGTGTGTTCGAGAAACTCGAAACCTTTTTCCTTAGCCATAGCCTCAGCCATGAATTAATAAGAGAATTAAGGTTTTAAAAGATATATTTTAAAAAGAAGAGAATAGCGCTAGAAGTATTTTGGAATCTTTTTGACAGCAGCCACCGTCAGCTTAACAGTGTTCTCCAAATCTTTTAGACTGAGCATGGACACTGGACTGTGAATGTATCTTGTCGGTATCGAAATGACACCGCTCGGCACACCTTCTCTTGTTAAGGATATACGCGCAGCATCCGTTGTGCCAGCCAATCCGGTTTCAAGCTGATAAGGAATCTTATTTTCTTCAGCGACATCCACAAGCAATCTTAGAACCTTGGGATGCGTTATCAAACCGTAATCCGCAATGGTCAACGATGGGCCTTCCCTCATTTTTATGGGTGCTTCAACCTCTTTTACTCCTGGAACATCACCCGCCACCGTGACATCGATGGCTATTCCAACATCTGGGTATATTCCGAAGGCGGCTGTAGTTGCCCCTCTTAATCCAACCTCTTCTTGCACGGTTCCCACGGCGTACACTGTACAGTCTGTTTTCTTTAACCGTCTCATGGTTTCAATCATGGTTGCGCATCCGGCGCGGTCGTCAAAAGCTTTCCCTATCACGGTGTCTCTTCCCACTTTCACGAATTTTGTGTCGAATCCTATGGTGTCCCCGATTTTTACACCCATCTTTTTTGCTTCTTCTTTGCTCTTAGCTCCAATGTCGATGAAAAGCGAATCGTATGTTATGACCTTTTTGCGTTCCTCTTCCTTTTGTATATGCGGAGGCTTTGAGCCTATTATCCCGTGCAACGGCCCTTTTTCCGTGTACACTATGACCTTTTGACCTAGAAGAATGCGGTCGTCTATTCCGCCTAGTTTGGCGAACTGTAAAAAGCCTTCCTTTGAAATCGTCTTCACTATTAAACCTATTTCGTCCATGTGCGCCGCCAGCATCACTTTTGGAGCTTTTTTCTTCCCCTTTTTTATGCCTATGATGTTTCCAGATTTGTCCTCTTTTATTTCATCCACGTATGGTTTCAGGAATTTTTTCATCAATCCTCTGACTTCTTCCTCCCTACCAGAAACGCCGCAGGCGTTTGAAAGTTTTTCCAAGATTTCAACAATGGTCATGACATTTTACCTCTTGAAAGATTTAGTAAGAATACTAAAAGTTTATATTAAACAATTATGGTATTAAAACATGAATTTAATATGGGCTATAATCTTACGCCCCTTCAGGGTGCAGAGATAACAGTTGAGTAAGCTTTTCAAATCGTTCTTCCGGAAGATCAGGTTATACCTTAAGGTTACAAGGGCAAGCGGAATAGCTAGAAGATACTTTGTTATGAACGGTTTCGACGGAGCTATGACCGCCTTCGGCATAATCTTGGGTTCATGGATAGCTGGAGTGTCAAATCCAGCGGTTATTGTTTTAGCTGGTTTGGGAGCGTGTCTAGCTATGGGTCTTTCAGGCTTCTTTGGAGCTTACATGGCTGAAAGGGCTGAAAGGGAACGGCATCTGAAAGAGTTGGAGAAAGCCACGCATAACCATGTTGACCCTATACAGTATGAAGCATCACGATTCGTGGAATTTTACGTCGCCCTCATTGACGGATTGTCTCCAACTTTAACCGCCATCATTTCAATCATACCCTTTATCCTGGTATCTGCAGGATGGATGAGTATTGGAGACGCTTACATTGTTTCTATGATACTTGCCTTGATTACGCTTTTCTTGTTAGGAATATACCTTGGAAAAATATCGAAGGAAAACGGCTGGCTTTACGGCATTGCAATGCTCATAGTCGGAGCCTTCACAGCATTGATAATCTTCTTCATCCAAATTTTTCTCGGAGCTTAACAAGATTTTTCTAGCTCTTCCCCATTGACAATTGTGGTTAAATGAGAAAGAGCTTACAAGTAAGCCTTGCATCCGTATTCGCTGCGTTGCACGCTATGCTTTATTTCGTTTCTTTTGGATTGTGGCGAAACTGGGGAATCTATTTAGAACCTCTTGAGGGAATAATTTTAGGTCCAAAAATCGGTTTTTTCGCAGCTTTTGTCGGCAGCTTAACTGCGCGAATGATAAAACCCGACGCTTTTTGGATGTTCGGAGTAATCGCTGAGCCGCTTAGTGTTTTAGCAGCTGGTTTTCTCTCTAAAGGTGAATGGAAGCCGGTTTTGGCAATGTATACGGTGATGCTTTCAGCGTATTTCCTCCATCCTTTTGGAAGAGCCTT
The DNA here is from genome assembly GCA_003601785.1 of Candidatus Bathyarchaeota archaeon. Lineage (GTDB taxonomy): Archaea > Thermoproteota > Bathyarchaeia > Bathyarchaeales > Bathycorpusculaceae > PIYA01. The sequence goes on along the minus strand of PIYA01000002.1, from coordinate 18,313 downwards.
GCCCTTCTGGACAATTTTAGACATATTATTTGCTTTAGTTTTGACTTTTCCTGCCGCAAAGCTTGGTGTGAACCTGTTTAAAGGCAATGTTAGGCGTTTGTCCATTGCTTTGGCGCTTGTTTCCTTTGTTTGTATAGCCACGGATTCTCTTTTGAGGGTGTTTCTACTCGTTCCATGCGGCTTACATACCCTTTTTTTCACAAGCTTTGAAGGATTATACGCGGTGTTTGTTGGAGCTGCTTTTGACTCTTACGTTGAAGATGTCATCGTTGTGGTGGTTTCCTTTCTCGTCGGCACACCCTTACTGCTAAGCACATCAAAATTGCTTAGAAAAAATGAGGCTTAGAAAGTTGCTATGATGGCGATTGCTGTCTTTTAATCTCTAAATAGTCGGTTAACAGTAGAACACCCTCGATTATAAGGAACAAACCTATTATCAAGCTCAAGAATTCCGGCCATGCTATCACTATGATGCCGAAGATTATGCACAATATTGCTAGGATTGGTTTGGAAACTGTTATGCCGATCTTCCTCAGTCCTTTTTCAACAACTTCCGCCATACGCTCATACCTCGCTATATGCTGATTATCAGAAGGATTATTTAATATTTAAAACCGTTTAAAGGAGCAACTCTTAAAATGTTCAGAAACACATTAAGACTGAAAGGTGTCCTTGTTGTCGAAAAATCCCTTTAAGAAGGTTTTCGTTTTCCTAGACACCGATAAACACGCAAGCCCCTTTGACATATTAACGCTTATTGACATTTTCCCAGATGCTCAAGTGTTAAAGTATGAAAACGTAACGGTGGAAGACGCGGAAAAGATAGTTTATGACCTTATGTTTCCAAGGGGACCTGAAGGTGCGAAGCACACAAAGATTTTCATAGGGGGAAGCGATTTTAAAAGAGCAAACGAAATTTTGGAGAAAATCAAAAAATGTATGTTTCCACCATTTGAACTCGCCGTTGTTGTAGACCCTAAAGGCGCCTACACAACAGCCTCAGCCGCTGTTGCAAAAACCTTGGAGCTTTCAAAAAAGAGGGGATTAGGGGATTTGGAAGGCAAGACCGTCGCTGTTTTGGCTGGAACAGGACCCGTTGGAAAAACAGCTGCGAGACTCTATGCTATGGAAAAGGCAAATGTAATAATTACCTCCCGCGAGCTTCAGAGAGCTTCAGCGGTAGCGACAAAAATCAATGAGGAACTGGAAACCGAGAGGGCGAGGGGTGTTGAAGCTGAAACATCTGAAGAAATCGGGAAAGCCATAGAAAACGTGGACATAATACTTTCAACGGGAGCCGCTGGAACCCAGATTTTACCTTTGAACGTTCTTAGAGAATACGGGAAAAACTGCAGAATCGTTGCAGACGTGAACGCCATCCCACCGCTTGGAGTTGAGGGATTAGATTCAAAAGCCGACGGGGTGGAATTTCTGCCAAACATCTTCGGAATAGGAGCATTGGCGATTGGAACGTTTAAGAATAGAATAGAGGTGGAGCTTTTCAGAAAATCCGCAGAGGCACCGAAAGGGATATTCGATTACAAAGCGGCGTATAAAATCGCGAAATCGATGATTAAAACCGAAACGGAATGGTGGTCCTCCACGGTACCGTTTTAACAATTTTGGAGGCACGCCAAAATGCTGAAGAACACTGAAACACAATTTATTCGGTACAAGGACGCTGTGATTGAGGACACCTTCGCCGAAATGTTTCCAATGTGGGCTTGCAGAGTTTTAATCACCGCTGACAGTGAAAAATGGGCTTTAACAGCGGCGCAAACAGCCACAGGCTTTGCAACAAGCATAATAATGTCTTCGGCTGAAGCTGGCGTTGAGGGAATACTATCAGAGGAGAAAACACCGGATGGAAGGCTAGGCGTTCTAATTCAAATGTACAGCCGCAGCAGATTTGAGCTGAAGAGTGAGATGATTAAGCGTTTAGGACAATGTGTCATGACTTGTCCGACAACAGCTGTCTTTGACGCGTTGCCAAAGGCTAAAAGAAGACTTAAGGTTGGTAGAAGTCTGCGTTTGTTCGGAGATGGCTTCCAAAAGAGAGATTTGCTTTACGGAAGAAGAGTCTGGAGAATTCCAGTTATGGAAGGAGAATTTATAGTGGAAGAAACCTTCGGTGTTGTTAAGGCAGTTGCCGGTGGAAACCTTCTGATATTAGCTGAAAACAAGCAGTCTGGACTTAAAGCAGCAGAAGAAGCCGTGAAAGCGATAAAAGAGGCTGCTGACAAGGTTATTCTGCCGTTTCCAGCTGGAATCTGTCGAGCTGGTTCAAAGGCTGGTTCTTTAAAGTACAAGCTTAAAGCTTCAACAAATCACCCCTACTGTCCAACACTCAAGAGTGTTGTGGATAACACAAGGTTACCGAGCAACGTGAATTGTGTCTATGAGATTGTTATAGACGGGTTAACAGTTGACGCTGTCAAAAAAGCCATGAGCGTGGGGATAAGGGCTGCCGCAGATGTTTCCGGCGTCGTCATGATTTCAGCTGGAAACTACGGTGGCAAACTCGGTCCGTACAAGGCTTTTTTAAGGAAACTCTTAGAGCTAACATAGTTGTTCCCTAAACTCTTATTTGATAGATTGCAGTGTAGCTTTACCGCTTAGAACGTGTGGAAGCAGAAGTGAGTGAAAAAAGGACATCGCTTGAACTGTTCAGGTTGAAAAAGATACTTAGCACGCTGGCTAAGAAGGAGGGACGTGGAACAGAACTCATCTCACTTTATGTTCCGCCTGGAAGACAGATAAGCGATGTTATGAACATGCTTAGACAGGAATACGGAACAGCCTCGAACATAAAATCCACAACAACCCGCAAGAACGTTCAAGACGCCATAGTGAAGACGCAGCAACGGCTGAAACTGTTCAAAAAGGTACCAGAGAACGGTTTGGTAATATTCTGCGGTGCCCTCCCACAGAACGGTGCTGGAAGCGAGAGAATCGAAACCTACGTTATCATACCCCCAGAACCTATAAGCATTTACCTGTATAGATGCGATTCAAGATTTCACACGGAACACCTACAAGAGCTTCTGAGAGAAAGAGAGACCTACGGAATACTCCTCCTAGACGCTTCTCAAGCGACTTTCGCAACCTTACAGGGTAGAAGACTTGAAATTGTTAGGCAAGAAACATCTGGTGTTCCTGGAAAAACCCGTGCGGGCGGACAATCAGCGAGGAGATATGAAAGACTCAGAGAGATGCGAATGCAAGAATATTTCAGGCGAGTCGGCGAACACGCAAACAAAATATTCTTGTCCATTGAAAACTTGAAAGGCTTGATAATCGCTGGTCCGGGACCAACAAAATATGATTTTGAAAAAGGAGACTATCTAAATTACATGTTAAAAGATAAGATAATAGACATTATTGACACGGCTTACGTGGATGAGCAAGGGGTGAAAGAGGTTGTGGAAAAAGCCCCTGAAATAATGAGGAAGATACGCTACGTGGAGGAAAGACGGATTGTGCAACGGTTCCTCTACGAAATCGGACATGACACTGGATTTGCAACATACGGTGAAGAAGAGGTCAGAAAAGCCTTGGAAAACGGCGCTGTCAAAACACTGTTGCTTTCAGAAGGATTAGACATAGTAAGAGTCAAGGTGAAATGCAACGCGTGTGGATACCAAGAACAACACACGTTGAAAAGCCAGATGTTAACAAGTTTTGAGCAAGGTCTCAATGGAAAGCCTTGCCCAAAATGTAAGGCTCCAGCGCTAGCGATAGTTGAAACTCAAGACATCATTGAAAATCTTGCAAAACTGGCGGAAGAGGCGAACACGGAGGTGGAGATGATATCCGCGGAGACGGAGGAAGGACAGATGTTGAGGAAATCTTTCGGTGGAATAGCGGCTATACTGCGTTTCAAACTTCAAAACTAAACGGTTCAGTCAGGAGAATAAATGTTTTTCAACCTCTTTTCTATCCGCATCTCTTATCAGCAACACTTTCTGTTTTGAAGTGAAACCTGAAATAAGTTCGACCCGCTTATGGAAAAGCCGTGAAAACTCCTTAACGAGTTCCTTGTTCACCTTCCCCTTAACCGGTTCTTCCCTACAGTGAACGACAATTTCACCGTTTTCCACTATCACCTTGAACTTTCGCGACCGCGGTTTAACATGAACACTTACAGTTACGCCTCTCTCTGTTTCAACAATCTTCATATTCCTTCAAGGTAAAACATAACAACTCACTATTTAATATTAAGCATCAGAGGTGAAGTAAAACGGCAAATTTTGTTCATGTATTTGAAAGGTTCAGCGACTTAGGAAGCGCGATGCTTCCTGGACATTCTAATCATTTTAGCTTTGTAGGTATGGGATCTATGACTTCTATTGCGAGTTTGGTTGCTAGCCGCTTGAAGATGTTGTCGTGGGAGAGGATTTTCTTTATGTGTAACGATTTTAGTGTGGCTATTACTGTTGCGTCCCTTCCTCCTAAGCCGTATGTATAGGCGTGTTCGATGAGGTTTTCGAGGGCTTCCATCATTATTTGCTTATTAAAGTCTACAATTTTCATGTTTCTCAGATTTACGAAGCATTCTATTTTCTTGCGGGCAGTTTTTGCTGGGAAGTGTCTGACGAGGTAGTGGGCTACTTCCATGATTATAATGGTGTTGCAGGCGATTTCCTCCGTTTTTATGATTTCTCGTATGGGTTCGCGTACGTACTCGTGTTCAGGTAGGCGTCGGTCAAAATAGTAACACCACATGTTGGAGTCGAGAAATATCATTTCTAAGTCACTTTTGTTTTTCTGTGGTTTCCCAAATTTTCTTAAGCTTTAAAGGGTTAATTGTGGGGGTTCCTTCCCTGATGCAGCCCTCCATTTCTTCTATGAACTCCTCAGGTGAAGTTGGGGGCATAATGATAATTCTTTCATTCTCTACTTTCAGTCGAGCCCTTCCCCCTGCTTTTAACCCCACCCTGTCGCGGACTTCCTTGGGGATTAAAACTCTTCCTTTATCGTCAACACTTACTTCTTTAGTGCTCATTTTCCCACCAAGTTTATTCCCACAGTGGGAAAATATAAACTTTACCCGTTTCCCAACACAGTATCAGGAAAATCTTCCATAACTCTTTAAGTAATTTTCGTGTTTCTTAGAGTATTAATTATATCTCGTACGAAGCCCAAACGCGGTTGCTGTAAGCTATGTTTGGAAACGAACAACATAAATCTTTATATGTAAAGCAACGATGATAAGGAACAACTCAAAATAAAATCGGAAAAGGGATATAAATGTCTGTCTGGCACGGCGATCTGCATAAAAGGAAACCTTCAGGAGGCAGGAAAAGAGCTTACAGAGGAAAAAGAAAGTTTGAAAGGGGCTCTTTTCCAGCAGAAACCATGTTGGGTGAGAGAAAAAGGAAAATTGCCCGTGGAAGAGGGGGAAACGTAAAGATTAAGATTTTAAGCGACAATTACGCTTGCGTGACAGATCCGAAAACCGGGAAAACGGAGAAGGTTGAAATTTCACGTGTTATCAGAAACCCTGCAAACGTCGATTACGACCGCAGAGGAGTGATAACAAAAGGTGCGATAATAGAAACCTCGCTGGGATTGGCGCGTGTGACCTCACGTCCAGGGCAAAACGGGGTAATAAACGCTGTTCTTATAGGTGAGAAGGAAGCTTAAGCGTTATTTTGTCCGTGTTGCCTTCCGAATTTTTAACAGTTGCTTGGCGATTTTTTTAAGCGTCTCGTTTTTCGATTTCCTCTTCACCACAAGAAGCATACCCGTCTTCAACCACGGGGTCTTAGGATAACTGGCATCGGGAACAAGCTCATGTTCCAAACCAAGCTTCTCCACAGCTTGTTTTATCTCTTGAATTTTAGGAGAAGCCACGGTTAGGCTTTTAGAAACTTTTCTTCCCTCGTTCCGCGTCTTTGTTGAGTCAAAATATGCAGGCCATATAATTATTTTGTCTTGTTTACGCATCCGCCGTCTTCTCCTCTATTATTTGTGTGCATAATAGGCTGTTAACTTCCTATTTACCTTGTCTATTCTAACGAAGCCGAATCTCTCAAACTGTATTACATCGTCTGGCTTCAACTTTCTGCAAAAACTTTCAGCTATTCCCTCGGCTACCGTTGCATCCGGCATAACGACTTCACAAGGCATATCAGCTCCAATGAGCACCCAGTGAATCAGCGGTGCTTCAGCCTTTTTTGCTTCTTCGTAGGACTTGCTTGTGAATGAAGCCTCAACGGAATACACATTGGCTTTTTCAATTTTCATGTTAAACAGTCCCATAAGGCGCATTATTTTTCCTGTTTTTGACTGCTCCACGTCTTTCTTGGAAATCCAAAACAATACAGATTTGTCTTTTCCCCGTGGTTCTATGATGTATTCTTTAAATCCTCTTTCAGGATTCTCCGGATGTAAGCGAATCTTTGCCGTAAACTTCTCTGGAACTCCTCTAACAGTTAACTGCACGGGGTTGTGTACAAAGAAGTATCTGTCCGATTTCGGGTCTAGGATTTTGCGGTTGTATGCATAGAGGTTTTCCCAGCTTAAGACAACATCAGAAGTTTTCGGTCCAACGTCTATTATCAGTTTTCGGATGGCTTCAGGCGTTATTCCACGTCTTCTTAAAGCAGCAAAAGTGGCTAATCTCGGGTCATCCCAGTCCTTGTAGATGCCTTCTCTTATCCCTTGAACTATCTTTGACTTGCTCAGAGAAGCTCCAACGATTTTCAGTCTGCCGTAATGAATTGCCTCTGGATACTGCCAGCCTAAGTATTCATACATGTACTTTTGTCTAACCATGTTCGTGTAATGTTCTTTTCCTCGGATTATGTGGGTTACACCCATAAGGTGGTCGTCCAATCCGCAGGCGAAATTGTACAGTGGCCAAACGTTGTATTTGTTTCCCACACGTGGATGAGGATATTTTTCGGCATCTATGATGCGTAGTGCTGGCCAGTCTCGAACAGCGGGGTTCGGATGGTTCAGGTCTGTCTTTATTCGAACCACGGCTTCGCCTTCCTTGTATTGACCTTCAAGCATGCGTTTCCATCGTTCCAACTGTTCTTCTGGTGGCAGGCTTCGGCATTCACACGGTTTTTTGGCCGATATCTTTTCTCTGAAACGTTCAGGTGGACATGTACAGACGTAGGCTTTTCCATCTTTCAACAGTTTTTCAGCATACTCATAATAAATTGGGATTCTGTCACTCTGAATGTACTCCTCATCCGGTTTGCATCCCAGCCAAGCCAAGTCTTCCCTAATGCGGTTGTAAAACTCCAACACAGGTCTCTTCAATTTCGGGTCTGTGTCTTCGAAGCGTAAAATAAACTTACCATGATACATGTGTGCGTACTCATAGCATAGGACTATGGCTCTAGCTGAGCCGAGGTGTAAAACACAGTCGGGATTCGGGGAGAAACGCGTAACAACCCTAGCGTACTTTTCCACGTTAGGTAGCGGAGGGAGACGCCTCACCTCTTCAACCTTCTCCTTCACCAGCGTTTCCGGCCATTTCTCTTTAACAATGCGTTTTTGCTCTGTCAGTGAAAAACTGTTAACTTCCCGAACGATTTTGCTGACCAGACTTGCGATTTCCTTCACTTTTGGTTTCAGTTCTGGTTTTTCAGCCAAGAGTTTTCCGATGACTGGGGCTGACTGCGCTTTTCCTTCATGTTTAACCGCGTTTATCAAAGCGATTTTTCTGATTAACTCTGCGAGTTCAGCGTTTTCTTCTGGCAAGACCAAACACTCTGTTTTAGGCTAAATCTTTCTTTCAATTAGAAACTTTGCGAAGGCATTTAATTTTTCCTTCGCATCTGAAGCTGGTAAAAGTTCTTCAACTTCTTTCCAGCTTTCTTCAACTATTCTTCTGGCGAACCGTTTCACATATTCTATCGACCCGTATTTTTGCATAATGGTTATCGCTTCGTCTCTTAGTCTCTGATCTGAAGTGTGCATCCTCAATATTTCAACGAGTCTCTTCTTGTCTTTCTCGTTTGCGTTTTCCAACGTGTGAATGACTATCAAGGTTCTTTTGCCTTCCGTTATGTCTTGTCCTCTTCCACCCTTTTTCTCCGCGAATTCCATACCCGTCAAGTCTAAGACGTCATCTTGCATCTGAAAGGCTACGCCCACACTTTCAGCGAAACGTCCAAGCTTTTCAACAAGCTTATCGTTTGCATCGGCTAGGACAGCGGCGATTTTTGCGGATAACCTCGCCAAGGTTCCGGTTTTATAGGCGCACATCTGCATGTAGTCTTTCTCTGTTATTTCATCCGCGTTTGCCAAGCCTCTATGCCACGCTATGTCCATCGCTTGACCGAGACTGAGGTTAATCATCTCTTTCACGTAAATCTCGTAGATTTTGCAGAGCTTTTCTGTTGAAATCTTGTCTTTATGCTCCATTAAAGGTAGGAGCGGTAGATAGTACATGGCGTTTCCAGCGTTTATGGCTATGTCTAAACCGTAAATCTTGTACGTGCAGGGTTTTCCCCTTCGGAATTCAGATGAGTCCTCAATGTCGTCTATTAGCAACGTTCCGTTGTGGATTACCTCTGGAATTATCGCGAAGTCGAGGAAATCTTCAGGTTTTTTACCTAGTGCCTCACAGATTAAGAGGAAGAGGGCTGGACGCCATCTTTTTCCGCCTCTGTCAAGGAATTCCCAGATGGGTTCGGCTACAGCTTTGTTTACGGGTTCTAAACTGTAAGCGTAGCGTGGTGGGTTAACCTTGAAAAGAACGGTTTTTTCGGAGAACTTTCTCGGAATATACTTCTCGATTACCTTGTCTATTAAAGCGGCTTTTTCTTCCAGAAATTTTTCAATATTTACCATTTATTCACCTTCGCGCATATTTTTCCGGTTTAAAACCTCTCACCCGTAACCATTCAGCGGTTTTACCAGTTATAACCAATGGAACCTTATGCAACTCTTGAACAGAGTTTGCTCCAACAAGAAACATCGCGTTTCGCAACTCCTCGATTAAAAGTGAAAGAACATTTTTTGTTTCCCTTGCTCCTTTAACCGCTGCTTGCAGTATTGGCTGTGATAGACTTGTCAGGTTTGCACCTAGTGCCAGAGCCTTAGCCATGTCCACGCCGTCTCTCACTCCACCAGAAGCAATGACGGGAATTTTTACACTTTGAGAAACTTCAACGACGCTTATGGCGGTGGGTATGCCCCAATCCCAAAAAACGTCGCCAAGCCTTCTTTGAAAACTGTTTTTCGGTCCTTTAACACGGTAATACTCGACTGCTGCAAAGCTTGTTCCACCAGCCCCGCTGACATCTATACCATTCACACCAACGGTTTCAAGCTTTTTCGCTTCTTCAGCGGCTATTCCAGCTCCCGTTTCCTTAACTATCAAGGGCTTGTCGATTTTCTCTGCGATTTCACTTATCTTTTCAAGAATTCCTCTGAAGTTTGTTTGTCCCTCTGGTTGAATCGCCTCTTGTAATGGGTTGAGATGTATCGCGATGGCGTCTGCCTCAATCATCGCTACGGCTTTTTCCACCTCTTTTATGCTGTATCCGTTTACGAGTTGTACTCCACCGATATTCGCTATTAAGAAAGCGTTTGGAGCCTTTTTCCGAGCTATGGTGAATGTTTTTTCAAGCTTTTTGTCTTCTATGGCTGCTCTCTGGCTTCCAACACCCATGCCTAAGCCCAACTCTTCCACAGCCTCCGCTATTGCAGCGTTAATTCTTGTTGCCTCTGGTGTTCCACCCGTGATGGCTCCCACGATTAAGGGTGCGGAAAATTTGTGATTAAAAACTTCTGTTGAAAGATTTATTTCTTGTTTGTTTATCTCTGGTAAAGCCTTGTGGATTAAGTGGATGTCTTCAAAACACGTTGTGGTTTTTCTGGCTTGAACGTCTTTTTCCAAGGAGATTCTTATGTGGTCTGCCTTACGTTTTCTTGTTTTTCTAGCCAACTCTTACTCTTCCCTTTTCGATTAAGGTACCCTTTACTTTTTCTCCTTTGAGAACCTTGTAAATATAGTTTGGCTTTGTCGCGTTTACGATTTTCACAGGTATTCCAGATTCTACGGCTGGCAACAGTTCAGTTATTTTGCCGAACATTCCACCAGTCACATCGTAGTTTTTCGGTTTACCCACTCTGCTGTGGAGATTTTTAAGCTCCTTTAATGTTAAGCGGTTAAACATCCTTGCTTTTTCTTCAACTTTCGGGTCAGCATCATACAACCCGTCAACATCAACACCTATTATAACGCGCTCCGCGTTGAACCTTGTGGCAATGTTGGAAACAAGTTGATCCCCAGACAGTATTGTGAACCCCAGCTTTGTGTCCAAAACCGCATCGCCGTAGAGAACAGGTAAGAATCCCATCTCTAACAGCTTTTTTAACGGTTTATCCTCAAAATGTTTGATTCTCCCGTTTTCCGTTATTATACACGAAGAAGGAGTGATGCACACGGCTGGAATGTTTCGCCATATCAAAGCGTCCATGAACAAGCCGTTAAGTACGGTCATAACGTGATGAGTTTCTGAAAAACCAATTTTCTGTGAGTTCTCTTTTAAACCTTCTTTGACGCCGTACTCTTGTGCAAGTGGATGCCCGAAACTTCCTCCACCGTGAACTATAATCAGTTTTGGAACAGCCGCTCTTTTTATTTCGTCTGCCAAGCGGTTTATAACATCCATCCTCACCTGAAGCTCCTTGCTTTTGTCGGTGATTACGGAACCGCCTATTTTCAGGACTGTAGGGTTAGGTTTGCTCAATTCTCACACCCTCATCTGTTTTCTTCGCTATGAAGGCTCTTCCACCAACTCTTTGAACCGCTTTTAAAACCTGTTCAAGCCTTTCATTCTCAGCCAACGCTATCATGCATCCTCCGCCACCAGCACCCGTTAATTTTGCACCCAAAGCTCCAGCTTTTCTCGCAGCGTTTATAAGCCACTCTAAGGATTCATCTGAAACCCCTAAACCACAAAGCAACGCGTGATTGATGTTCATCAGATCACCAACGGTTTCTAAATCCCTCTCTTTCAACGCGTCTATTGCCCTCAAAACAACCTCACGAGCCGTCCGCATCATGCCCTCCACAACACGTGGATACCTCTCCTTCACACTTCGAACCTTCGCAACCTGTACACCCGTGGACCTTTCAACACCAGTGTCACCCACAATCAAGGGGACATCCTTGGTTTCTAATGGTTTGAAACCCGTATCCATCTGAAACAGAAGAGCCCCGCCAAACGTTGAGATGGCTGGATCTATTCCTGAAGGGGTTCCATGCACAACCTTTTCAGCTTCATATGATATACGGAAAACGTCTTCCTTTGACATCTTCACGTTCAACAATCCGCCGACGGCGGCGGCTACGGCGGATGCAACGGCGGCTGAAGAGCCTAAACCAGCTGCAACTGGAACCGTTGAGTTCACCTCGATGTCTAAGCCGACTTTTTCTCCGCGAAATTCTAAAACTTTTTCAACCGCCACTTTGATTGGTTCAAGCTTGAATTTAGCCCTTTTTTCATCACCTTGTTCAACCCTGAAGGCTTCACCATCGAAATATCCTGAGAGGTTAAGGTTTACCGAATGCACGTGTAAAAGCTTGTCCTCGCGGAGTTCAGCCTTTGCGTATGCTCTTTTGTCTATGGCTAACACTATGGCTGGTTCACCGTAGACGACGAAGTGTTCTCCGAAAAGTATCACCTTGGCGGGAGCTGAGGCAGTTACCCCCATTCTAACCACTATTTTTTGAAACAGACGGCGGCGTACCCCACAACACTTGAGTAGTCACCAATTACATCTCCACTGGTTTTATGACATAATAATTTTACCTCTTCAGCCCCCAAGATTTTTGCCGCTGTTATTAACGCGGCTATCGGACCGTAACCACAAGCGCTTACCCTGTGAGTTTCAATAACCGAGTAGAGCTCAGACACATCCATGGCTTTTACAGCGTCTAAAACAAGCTTATCCTTTCTCATCGCACTTTCATGCGGTTCATAATGAGTCATGTCCGAAGAAGCTATTATAACAGCGTTTTTCCCGGCTAGAACCTTGGCTAAGGCTTGCCCAACCTCTACGGCTGACACTGAATCTTGCATTAAAAAACAGATGGGCACTATCTTAAACTCTGAACCGTATAGAAATTGAAGAAATGGAAGTTGAACCTCGATTGAATGTTCAAAACGGTGAGCAGAATCGTCAACGTCAACAATATGCGATTCACGTACAATTTCATCAGCAACCTCACCGTCAACTTCAACGTCGCCTAAAGGTGTACGCCAAAACCCCTCGTTCATAGTGGCCAGTGCACTACCATAACCAGTGTGATTGGGACCCAAAAGGACAACAATCTCAGGCTTCCCGTCTAAGGCGAGCTGGTAATAAGCATGAGCTGCAACCGGACCAGAATACATGTAACCAGCATGTGGACAAACTAAGCCTACAATCTTTCTTGGACCATCCTTGACGACTTCTGGAATTTTTCCAGGTCCAAGTTTATGGAGGAAACAGTTTTCTATTTGCTTTTTTAGAGACTCGGCTGTTCCAGCGTAAAAAGCTCCAGCTTGGCATGGATGCCGAATCTTCACAATTTCAGCCTTCCTCTTCTTCCCTTGAAATCTTAGCCTCAAAATCTTCCATCGTTAAGGGTAAATCCTTGTCTGGTGGAAGCTCTCCTCTTTCCCGAAGTATCTGCCTCGCCAAAAGCCAGTAAATAACAGCCAAAGCTCGCCTACCCTTATTGTTTGTTGGAATCACAAGGTCGACGTTTGAAAAGTCGTTGTCTGTACTGCACAAGGCTACAACTGGAATACCAACCATTGAAGCTTCTTTAACCGCTTGAGAATCAGCCCGTGGATCCGACACTATTATAACTTCCGGTTCAATATGGCGGGGATACAGAGGGTTCGAAAGAAGCCCAGGAATGAACCTTCCAATAAGCGGGATTGCCCCCGTTACTTCACAGAATTTTCTAACAGGTTCTTGCGCGTATAACCTTGCTGCGGCTGCAGCGATTTTTGAAGGCTCAAATCTCGCGAGAAATTTGGCTGCTATCTTTATGCGTTCATCAGTCTTCTTAACGTCTAAGACGAACAAGCCATCCGGTCTAACACGGTATATGAATGATTCCATGTCTCTTGTCTTCATTCTCGTTCCGATGTGGATCCCCGCTGATAGAAGCGTGTCTCTTGGCAGAAGAAGCTCTTCTTCTGCTACCGTTTCCCTCTCAAGTTTTATATCTTCTTTCTTTTCCTCATCTTCTGACATTGTTTTTCCTCCTAAATTATTGGCAGAGCAGCCATTTTAGCTCTATCTCCCAGAAACTCTTCTATCCGTATCAACTCGTTTAACTTTGCGATTCTCGCACCTTCAACAACCCCTGTCTTTATTATGGGACAGCCGAAGGCCACGGCTAGGTGAGCTATGTGCCAGTCACAAGTGTCGCCTGAACGATGGGACATCACCGGGACATATCCGGCTTTTTTAGCAGTTTCCAGAGTTTCCCAAGCATCCGTGAGCGTCCCAACCTGGTTCACTTTTATTATTATTGAGTTCGCTGCATTCATTTTTATTCCACGGTTTAATCTTTCAATGTTGGTGACGAATAAATCATCACCGCATATAAGGCAGCGTTTCACCTTTTTTGTCAGTTTCGCAAAGTTTTTGAAGTCCTCTTCATGAAAGGGGTCTTCAACGTAAACCAGATGATATTTCTTGATCAGTCTTAAGATGAATTCTAACTGTTCACCGGAATCCCGTTTTTTCCCTTCCCTTCGATAAACATACATTTTTTTCTTCGAGTCCCACAAGGTGGAAGCCGCAATGTCAAGACCTAAGCCACATTCAAAACCAAGTTCATTACCTATCTCTTCACACGCCTCAGCCAAAACATCCAAGGCTTCCAAGTTTCCAACGTGTGCGACCCATGCGCCTTCAGCGCTTCTTCCACCGCCAAAGAGCTTGTCCTTCTTCCTTAAAATGGCACCGATTCTTTCGTGAACCTTGGCGTTTGCTGTGGCGGCGTCTGAAAAGGATTCAGCGCCGTAAGGAAGCACCAGAAACTCTTGAATGTCCGGTGCTTTTCCACTGGTGTGTCTTCCACCGCTTATCACATTTCCAAGGGGATAAGGCAGTTCACGGACTATGTATCCGCCTAAATATTGAAACAGCAGTAAACCGTAAGAATTTGCCGCCGCTTCTGCGTTAGCAAGCGACAGAGCAAACGCGGTGTTTCCGCCTATCACTCTGAAATCTTTTGAACCGTCAATCTCATGTAGTGTTCTGTCAATTTCCTCTTGAAAGTCAGCGTTTAACCCAACAAGCTCTGGCACTATAGCCTCTTCCACTTTGCTTATGGCCTCGTCAACCCCGCCTTGAGGAAAGGGAGTAACCTCAGCCTTTCCACGACTGGCTCCTTCCGGAGCTGAAGCTCTTCCAAAACTTGAGGTTGTTACGACGTCTATTTCTATTGTTTCCTCTCCGCGACTGTTGAAAACTTTTCTTGCAACGATATCTTCAATAACGGTTGACATAAACACCATCTCAAACTAGCTAATAATAATAACTTCTGGCCTCTTTTCTTTTCTCAGCCTCTTCAAAGAAACGCAGAATCTCATCAATTATTTCCACATGTGACAACATCATCCTTCTGCAACAATATCTTTTTATCCCTAAACTATCCAAAACGGTTCCCGGGTTCTCTCCAGCTTTAACCCTTTTCGCAAACTCTTCCCATTTATCTCCAATCAGTTTGCCGCACGTGAAACATCTCACAGGTATAATCATATAACTCGCTTCCTTATCTGTAGCTTTTCTGATCTCTAGCTCTTGCTCCTGGTCCCCCAAACTTTTTAGGTTCTTTCCGTCTTGGGTCTCCAACAAGCATGGTTCTGTCATATTCAACGAAAACAGTGCGCAAATGCTGACGTTTTGTCCATTTTAACAAAGCGTTTGCTATGGCCATCCTCGCAGCCTCTGCTTGACCCATATAACCTCCACCTGAAACCTTAACGTCTATGTCAAGTTGCCTCCAAACTTCATCTCCAGCTTGTATAAGCGGTTCCATGATCTTTTCCCTCGCAATCTCAGGTTCATAAATTTCCAACGGAGTCTTATTCACACGTATCCTTCCAACTCCCGGTTTGACAACAGCCCTCGCCATAGCTGTTTTCCTCTTTCCACTGACAACCAAAACTTTTTTCGCTGGCATATTTACTCACCCGACGTCCACCCTATTTCCTTGGCGAACTCAGCCAGAGTAAAGTGGGGACACGTTAATTTCTTGGATGTTGCCTCCTCTAAGGTGTTCATTTCTAGACCTCTAAGCTCGTCAGGTATTCCAATAAAAACCTTGAGTCTTTTAAATGCTTGTTTGCCCTTAGGCTGTTTGTACGGAAGCATGCCTCTAACGGTTTTTCTGATTATTCTGTCCGGTCGCCTGTAATGGAAAGGCCCTTTTCTTGGATGGCCAACCTCTAAGAAATCCTTTGCTTCTCTCACTTTGCTTTGTTTTTTCCCTGAAATCACGGCTTTTTCAGCGTTCACAACTATTATCGTTTCACCGTTTAACAGTCTTTTAGCGATTATGCTGGCCATTCTCCCAAGGATGAGGCCTTCCGCGTTTATTATGGTTGCTTGCTCCGTTACCATCCGCATTTGATTCACCCAATTATCTTAACCTTTGACCCTTTCGGATTTTTCTTGACAAGTTCGAAGAACGATAGGCATTTACCTCTCACGGCTTTTATCTTTTCTCTTGCTTTTTCTGAAAACGCTAGGGCTGCAACAGTTATCGGATGGTCTATTTCTCCCACACCCAACACTTTACCTGGAACCGCTACTGTTTCATGTTTTTCTGTGTATCTGTTTAAACGGCTTAGGTTTACCGCTGTTCGCCTTCTCCGAGGCTTTGCTAGGCGTTCAGCGATGTCCTTCCATATTTTAACCTTGTTTTCCCCGCTTTGTTTCCTTAGAAAGCGTATAAGCCTTACCAGTTCAGGGTTCGCCGCTTTAATCTTTTTCAATTTTCGCCACCTTTACTTGACTCACAAGCTCGTTTAACTGTTTGTCTAAGATTTTTAGAGCCTCACTGATTATCCTCTCCGGTGGAAGCACACCCGTGGATTCGATGTTGAATATGAATGCGCTGTCATCCCAACTTACCTCTATAGCGGAAGGATTCTGGGGACATGCGTCCATGCAGTCTTGACATAATGTGCAAGCCATTAAGTTGCGGACCTCTATTTTGTCTCCGTTTTTGGCTAAAACTCTTCTCGGACATATCTCAACGCATTCTCCACAAGCATCACAGCGCTTACTGTCGATTTTTATCTTTGGAAGATACTTGTATGTGCACATTGAAACGGGCTGCCACTTCGCGTGTTTTTTCCCTTTCCCAAGCCTTGCGTAGGCTTCAAGCCTCAGCTTTTGTTCCTTTGCAAGTTTCACTATGGGTATTTTATCGCTCACGGGCACTATGTCAGGGTTTTCCGAAACCAAATCCCCCGAGTAAACAACTTGTGTCCCTTCCTTTGCCTCCACATCAAGTGTAAGCGTTACCCTGCAAAGGGGACACCCGAATTCACTTTTACACGGACACTCCTCAGGTAAGTTGTAACTATCCAGATCTGTTTTTAAGGGAATAAGTCCAAGTCTGTGAGCGATTATTTCATCATGTAACACGGAAGAATTCTCAATTATTACAACGTCATCTATCGCCATGCAGGGAACCTCGGCGATTATTAGTCTTCGCAAGGTGTTCATAAAAGCGGCGTCAGTCTCTCGGATAAGTAAACGCATGTTTACGCCGTCTTTTTCAAGCACTTTAACTTCCACTTACTCAAACACTCCGTGAATGTTACAATTTATTTGTGCCGTTCAATAGAATACTGGTGAATTATTTCAACTTTTCTATCAGAGAATGAGAAGAAGAAAACCGAGACAGGTCTGATTTTAAACTCTTCTTCCCCTTCTCCCACCAGCTCTTCTTGTCCCATCATGAGGAATAGGTGTAACCTCTTCAATTCGCCCTATGCGAAAACCAGTTCTCGCCAAAGCTCTTATGGCTGCTTGTGCTCCCGCTCCAGGTGTCCTCGGTCCTGAGCCTCCAGGGGCTCTCACCTTTATGTGTATGGCTGTTATTCCCTTGTCCTTGGCTGTTTCCGCCGCCGCTGTGGCTGCCCGCATAGCTGCGTAGGGGGAAGATTCCATTCTGTCGGCTTTTACGAACATTCCTCCGGAGGTTCTTGCTATCGTCTCCGCTCCGGATATGTCAGTTATGTGCACTATTGTGTTGTTGTATGAACTGTAAATGTGAACTACTCCCCACCTCTCTTTTTTCCCTGAACTGCCTCCGCTGCTCATTCTATTCCTCTCCTTTTGTTTCCTCCTCCGGTTTGGTTGTGGCAACCACAGTTATTGCTTGACGTATGGGGTGACTGGGATTTGTGAGCGGGCTTTTAGACGCGTAAGTTATCTGGTTTTCTTCCTCCTTTGCCACAAGATAGCTTGGCACGGTTACCCTTCGATTTCCTATGGCTATGTGCCCATGGGTTATTAGTTGGCGGGCTTGATGGATTGATTTGGCTAAGCCTTTACGGAAAACAATTGTCTGAAGCCTCCGTTCAAGAATGTCCTCTATTCCCAAGTCTAAAACATCGTCTAAAACCGCGGTTTCACGGAGAATTCCAAGCTTTTTCAGCTTGGTTAGAAGTTCTTTCTCCATTTTTTCACGTTCTTCAACTGATTTTCCTAGTAACGAACGGGCTGTCCCTCTAAATTTTGACAGTGTGGTTTTGTGGCGCCACAATTCACGCTTGTTCCGTAAGCCGTATTGACCCAAAAGTTTAAGCTCCTCTTGTAGAACATCGGTTCGCCACGGAAACCTTGGAGCTTCATACTTTTTTCTCTGTTTTTTAGGGTCACCCATAGGCTACCTTCCTCTCTTTTTCACCTTTACTCCAACAGTCTTTCCAGTTCTTCCAGTCGTTCTTGTTCTCTGTCCGCGAACCTTCAAACCGTAGGCATGACGGTATCCACGCCAAGATTTGATATTCTTCATCCTCTCAATATCAGTCTTTGTCTTCAGA
Source organism: Candidatus Bathyarchaeota archaeon (assembly GCA_003601785.1). GTDB lineage: Archaea > Thermoproteota > Bathyarchaeia > Bathyarchaeales > Bathycorpusculaceae > PIYA01. The sequence continues at coordinate 269 of PIYA01000002.1, read as the reverse complement.
ACCAAATCAGCACCTATAAGGTGCAAGTCTTTTCCAGTCTCCAAATCTTTCCTTCTGTTCAAAAGCCAGCTGGGCAGTCCAAAACGTGTCGGTTCCTTTATCATCTTTTCTATCTTTTCAATTTCAGCGTCTGTTAGAAAACCAGCCCTTTTTTCAGGGTCTATGCCAGCTTTTTTCGCTATGACGTTTGCGAGGTTTAGGCTTATCCCCTTAATTTTCCTCAAGGCATAAGGCACCTTGAGAGTGCCATCTACGTCGGTATCCGTTAT
>PIYA01000038.1 GCA_003601785.1 Candidatus Bathyarchaeota archaeon | reverse complement strand
GATGCAACCCTTTCCTTGACAAAGTTTATTATGTCTTCCTCGGTTGCCGTTGCGCCATCCTTCAGAACGATGAAGGCTTTCGGAATCTCACCAGCCTCCGGGTCTGGTTTACCTATGACTCCGCAGAGTTTTACGGCTGGATGTTCATATAAAACGTCTTCCAATTCTCTGGGGTAGACGCTGTATCCTTTATATTTTATTATGTCTTTCTTGCGGTCCGTGATGTAGAAGTAGCCGTCCTCATCCATCTTTCCGATGTCACCGGTATAGAGCCAGCCTCTTTTAAGAACAGCCTTGGTGTCTTCAGGCATCTTCCAGTATCCCTTCATAACTTGTGGACCCTTAACAGCAAGTTCACCCACTTCTCCAGGCTTCAGGGTTTTACGTCCGGTCTCTAAATCAACGATTTTAGCGTCTGTGTCAGGCCACGGTAGACCTATGGAGCCTATCTTAACCGTTTTCATAGTCGGGTCTAACGGGTTACAATGGGTTACTGGGGAGCTTTCTGACAAGCCGTAACCTTCGACGAGGACTCCTCCAGTTAGTTCCATGAATTTCTTCTGAACCTCTGGCGGAAGTGGAGCGGAGCCTGAGATGCAGAATTTTATTGAGGATAAATCGTACTTGCCTATGGCTGGATGTGATACGAGAATAGCGTAGATTGTCGGCACTCCGCAGAACACGGTTACACGGTATTTTTGTATGACAGATAACACTTCTTCTGGGTTGAATTTTGGAAGCATAACCATTGTTCCAGCAAGTGAAATGACAGCGTTCATAACCATTGTCATTCCGTAAATATGATACAGTGGCAGCAGAGTCAAGTGAACATCTTTGGCTGGTTCGCTTCTTAACCATTTGTTGTACATCACGGCGTTTGAAAGCAGGTTAAAATGGGTCAGCATTGCCCCTTTAGGAACACCGGTTGTCCCCCCAGTGTATTGCAAAACAGCCAAGTCCTCCTTCGGGTTAATCTCAACCTTTGGTGGTTCAGGTGGATAACGTGCTAAAAGTTCCCGGAAGAAATGCACGTTCGGTCTTCTTTCCACTTTATAAGACGGAATCTTTCCTAGGAGGGAGCCTAGAAAAGCCTTGAAGCCTGGCATGTACTCCTTAAGGCTTGTGACTATAACGTGTTCCACCTTTGTTTTTTCCCAGACTTTTCTGAAAACCGGATAGAGAACGTCTAGGACAACGAAAATTTTTGCTTCTGAATCTTCCAGCTGGTGTTGAACCTCACGTTCCTTGTAAAGAGGGCTTATAGCGGTTATGGTGGCTCCAGCCTTCAAGGCTCCGTAATAAGCTATCACGTACTGAGGAATGTTCGGCAAGTAGAGGGCAACAACGTCTCCTTTTGTTACACCAAGGTGGTGAAGAGCGTTCGCAAAACGGTCGGAAAGCTCGTTTAACTCTCTATAAGAGATTCGTCTGTCGTAAAATATTATCGCTGTGTGCTCCGGATATTTTTCAGCCGCCTCTATCAGAAGCTGGAAAAGCGGAACATTTGGATATCTTATTGATTGTGGAACACCTTCAGGCCAAAATTTCAGCCAAGGTTTCTTGATTTTTTTGGGTTTTTTAGCCAAGGAAATCCCTAGAAAACCCCTTATGGAGAATTAGGCATATAAAATTTCACATTTCAAGGTAAAAGTAAAGAATTAGAGAGCGAGCGCAAGCAGTTCCGCTATGTCCATTACTTTTATTTTCTCTTCAAACCCCGTGGTTTTAACAGCGTCTTCTAACGTTAGGAGGCAGAAGGGACAAGCCACGGCTAATATTTCCGCTCCGGCGTCAACGGCGTTTTGAACGCGGATTTCCGCTAAGCGTGGACCCGGAATGTCAACCCACATTCTTCCACCTCCACCTTCACAGCAGAGGCTTCTCTCTCTTGAACGGTCAAACTCTAGGAGTTCTACGCCCGGTATGCTTTCGATAACCTTTCTCGGTTCGTCGTATATTCCGTTTTGTTTGCCTAGGAAGCATGGATCGTGATATATGACTTTCTTGTTTAACTCTTTTGAAAGCTTGAGTTTTCCGTTTTCAATTAAGTTGGCAAGCAGTTGTGAGTGGTGTTGAACTTCGAAGCTTGTCTGTCCGTATCGGTTTTTGAACGTGTTGTAGCCGTGGGGACAAGTTGTAACCATCCTTTTTACGCCGTATTTGTTGAATAACTTCATGTTTTCCTCAACCAGAAATTCGAAAAGTCCTTTCTCGCCGACTCCGTAAACCTCGTTTCCGCAGCAGTTCTCCTCTTCACCTAAGATTCCAAAGTCAACCCCGGCTTTTTGCAAGCACTTCACAAGGCTTTTCGCAACTTCTTGAATTCTCGGGTCGTAACTAGCCGTGCAACCGACATAGTAGAGTATTTCTGCCCCTTGCGAGATGTGTTTAATGTTTAAACCTTGAGCCCACTCTGTTCTTTTGCTTCTGATTCTATCCCACGGGTTACCGTTCTTGAAAACGCTTTCCAACGCATCTCGAAGCGTCGGAGGAATCTGACCTTCCTCAACAGCCATGCTTCGCATGTCAATCAGAAATTCGAAGGGACTCAAACCCTTCGGACATCGTAACCCACAAGTTGAACAAGTAGTGCAGCTCCAGAGCACATCTTGTGAATACTTAACTATTTTGCCTGTGACTGCGACTTCCCGCATGTACCTTCTAATATTCAAGTCCACCTTTCTTGAAACGGGACAGCTTCCAGTGCACATTCCACATTGGATGCACTCAAGCAGTTTATGCTTTTGAACAAGTTCCTGCGCGTTCATTTTTATATCACATTTGCCTAGATTGGGAACATAAGATTTTTTAAGCGTTTTCCTCAGTAAGAAACAAAACAAATCAAGAAGAGCGGAGATTAACTTAATGGAGCGAAATCCTCCCAGAATAGGCATTTTTGTTTGTGAGTGCGGCGGAAACATAGGCGATGTGGTGGACGTCAAAAAGGTTGTTGAAACCGTTCGAAAATGGGAAAATGTTGTCGTGGCAAGGCAACACGCGTACATGTGTTCCAAACCAGCTCAGGAAATGATAATCGACGCCATAAAAAGGCAGAGCCTAGACAGAGTCATAGTTGCAAGCTGTACACCGAGAATGCATCTTCCAACATTCCAAAGCGTTTTGGAAAGAGCTGGATTAAATCCTTACATGCTTGAGTTTGTGAACATAAGGGAACACTGCTCATGGGTTCACGGTCCACATCCATCGGAAGAAGCCACAAAGAAAGCCATAAGCATAATTAGAGGAGGCTATGAGCGAAGTAAAGAGCTTGAACCCTTAGAAACCATAAGTGAGAAGGGTTCAAGAGAAATCCTAATAATAGGCGGAGGCATAGCTGGGATAACGGCGGCTCTTCAACTCGGCAATTTAGGCTACAAAGTTCACTTGGTGGAGAGAAAACCAACTGTTGGAGGAAACATGGCGAAGCTGACGAAGGTTTTCCCAACCCTTGACTGCGCACAGTGCATATTGACGCCTAGAATGGCTGAGATTGGAAGAAACCCGAACGTTAACCTGTTGACTTACGCTGAGGTTCAGGAAGTCAGCGGGAGACCTGGAAATTACGACGTGAAGGTTTTCATGAAACCCAGAGGAGTGGATGTTGAAAAGTGTAGAAGTTGTGGTGTATGCGCGAAGGTTTGTCCGGTAACCGTTCCAGACGAGTATAACGAGGGATTATCCACAAGGAAGGCTGCGTATATACCGTTTCCCCAAGCTGTTCCATCGGCTTACGTGATAGATTTTAACGCTTGCACGAAGTGTGGAAAATGTGAACAGTTATGCCCGTCCAAAGCGATAAACTTGGAGGATAAAGGAAAGATAATAACGTTGAAGGTCGGCGCGATAATTTTGGCTGTTGGATACGAGCTTTACGACGCAACAAAACTTGAGAATTACGGGTACGGCATATATAAAGACGTTATAACCATGATGGAGTTGGAGAGGCTTACTTCCGCTTCCGGACCAACAGGAGGAGCCGTGAAAAGGGCGGACGGAAGCGACGCGAGGAAAGTCGCCATAGTTCTCTGCGCTGGTTCAAGAGATAAAAATCACGTTCCATACTGCAGTCGAATATGTTGCATGTACTCTTTGAAACAAGCCTTCGTCCTCAAGAAAATGCTCGGAATAGACGTTTACATCTATTACACGGACATTAGGGCTACGGGTAAAGGGTATGAAGAGCTTTACTGGAGAGATCAAGAGGCTGGAGTTGTTTTTATACGTGGTAAGGTGGCTGAGGTCTGGAAGAACAAGAACGGCAAGCTCGTCGTCGCGGCTGAAGACACCTTGACAGGTAAGGTGATGGAGGAAGAGTTCGACTTGGTTGCGTTGGCTACACCAATGGTTGCACCGTCAGGACTTGAGGAACTAGCCGCAAAAATGAAAGTTGCCCTAGGTGAAGACGGTTTCGTACAGGAGAAGCATCCGAAACTTGACCCCGTTGACTCCTTGGTTACAGGAATATTCGCGTGTGGATGCGCCTTAAGCCCTAAAGATGTCCGCGACACGGTTTCCGACGCTCTAGGAGCAGCAGCTAAGGCTTCCCTATTCCTGAAAAGCGAATACATCACGACGAGCCCTGAAAAAGCCTATGTGATTCCGAAGCTTTGCGACGGCTGTGAAGTTTGCGTTAAAACGTGCCCGGTGAACGCGATAACGATGCATGAGGGAAAAGCCAAGGTTGACCCCTTCATGTGCACTGGTTGCGGTGCTTGTGTTCCGGTTTGTCCGAGAGAAGCCATCGAATTCAAGAATTCGACTACGAAGCAGATATTCGCGAGGTTGAGGGGTGTGCTTGCGGATAAAGCGCCTGATGAGGTTAGAATAGTTGCCTTTGTTGACAATGTTGTCGGATACACAGGCATGGACTTTTTGGGGTTAGACCGAGTCAACTATCCAGAAAACGTTCGGATTGTGGCTGTTCCATCCACGGCTATCTTAGGCTTGAAGCATCTGCTGTACGCTTTTGCCTACGGGGCTGACGGCATCCTCGTGATCGAGGGACAGGAGGAGATAGACAAGGAGTTTACGAAGAAAAGAATGATTGAGATGGGACGTTTCTTGGCTGAGTATGGAATAAAAAGCATGAGGGTACGTTACAGCTACGTGCCGCTGCCTGTTTATAAAAAAGCTGCAGACTTGTTCACGCGGTTCACGGAGAGAATCAAGAAGTTCGGACCGTTAGCGGATGAGAAACGTGATGTTATAAAGCAGAAACTTCAAGTTTAGGGTTTCTTCAAGGCTTAAATCGGATACCCCCCTATATTTTTTCAGTGCAAAAGGTAGTTTTCGGTTCAATCTTTTGAAGGAAAATGCGAGGTTTCACAGCAAAAATTATATGAAAAACGAAGGAAAATAGACAGAAAACATAAAAACGTTAAAGAACTCGGCATTTAAGAGGGAGAAAAATTGGATGTTATCGTTTGTGTTAAACACGTTCCGGAAACAGCGGAAGCGGAAATAAAAATTGACTCCAGCGGGAAATCCATAGAAAAGGCTGGACTCGTCTTCGACATAAACGAGTGGGACGACTACGCGTTAGAAGAGGCTGTGAGAATAAAAGAGAAGTTCGGAGGCACCGTTACAGCCATAACGGTTGGTTCAGAAGAGGCTGAAAGCACCCTAAGAAAGTGCTTGGCAAGAGGAGCAGACCAAGCGATAAGAGTTGACGGAAAAGCCTTTGAAGGATCCGACGGATACGCAACGGCGAAGATTCTGCACAGAGCAATCAAAGACATGCACTTCGATATTATTTTGACGGGAATGCAAGCTGGTGACGATGGATACGCCGTGGTTGGGCCTGTTCTTGCTGAAATGCTTGGAATTCCCCATGCGACTATGATTAAGAAAATTGAGTTAGGTGAAGGCGTCGCCAAGGTTAACCGTGAGTTGGAGGGGGGCTTAGAGGAGAAGGTTGAGGTTAAACTGCCCGCGTTGTTCACCGTGCAGACGGGGATAAACGAGCCGCGATACGTCTCGATAATGGGGATAAGGAAGGCTATGAAAAAGGAGATAAAGGTTCTAGGTTTGGCGGATATAGGTTTAACCGAAAACGATGTAGGCGAGGCAGGCTCGTGGATAAAAATCGAGAAACTGTTCATTCCACCCGTGGAGAAACAAGCAGAATTCATTAAGGGAAGCCCAGAGGAAGTCGCTGCGAAGATTGCTGAAATAATCAAGGCTAAGGGGTTGGTGTGAGAAGATGAGGGAAATCTTTGTCTTAACGGAACATAGACGAGGACAAATCAGAGATGTAACCTTTGAGATGCTGACGAAGGGCAGAGAACTAGCTGAAGAAACAAACACGGAGTTAACCGCCGTTCTTCTGGGAAAGGATGTCAAAGAATACGCGAAGACGCTTTCAGAATACGCAAACAGAGTCCTAGTTGTTGAAGACACGAAGCTGGAAAACTTCAACTCTGAGGCATACCAAAAGGTGTTAGCCAACCTGATCAACGAGCGCAAACCATTGCTAACCATGATGGGACACACATCTTACGGTGTTGAATTGGCTCCAAGCCTAGCAACAGCGTTAAACCTACCCTTGGCAACAGACTGCATAGACCTAACGTTTGAAAACGAAACCTTCTTCGTCACACGACAGATGTACGGTGGAAAAGTGAACGTTAGAGCGGTGGTTCGCAAATCAGAAAGCTACATAGCCACGGTTCGCCCCGCAACGTTTCAGCCTCAAAAACCAGAATCCATGAACGGAGAGATAACAGAAATAGCCTCACCACTAACTGAAGAGATAACAGAGAAACGTTTCATAGAGTACGTTCTGCCTCCACCAGGCGGGGTTGACATAACGGCTGCGGACGTGCTCGTAGGAATCGGAAGAGGAATAAAGGACGAGAAAAACTTGCCCATGATGGAGGAGTTAGCTAAAGCCTTAGGAGGAGTCCTCGCATGCTCCCGTCCCATAATTGACAAGGGATGGCTCCCAAGCGACCGTCAAGTAGGCACTTCTGGAAAGACCGTTAAGCCGAAGCTTTACATAGCCGTTGGGATAAGTGGAGCGTTCCAACACGTGTTAGGGATGAAGAATTCCGACTTGATAATCGCCATAAACAAGGACCCGAACGCGCCTATATTCAGCTTCGCAGACTACGGCGTTGTGGACGACTTATTCAAGATAGTGCCTCAACTGAAAGAGAAGATTTATGAGTTGAAAGGACAGAAGGCATAAGTCTGAACGGAGAGAAAAAAGTTGCAGTTTGAATTAAACGATGAACAGAAGGAAATCAAAAGGGCGATAAGAGAGTTCTGTGAAAAAGAGTTCACACCTGAACTAGCCTTAGAACTAGACGAAAAAGAGGAGTTCCCCCTAGACCTTTACAAAAAAGCGGCGAAACTAGGGTTCACAAGCATGCGGATTCCCGAAGAATACGGAGGACAAGGATACGGCTTGCTTGAGGACTGCATAGTCGTGGAAGAAATGTGCAGGGTTGACCCGGGGATAGGCGCTGCCATATCTCTTGGAAACCTCATGGTTCCAGATGTCTTGTTAAAGCATGGAACAGAAGAGCAGAAGGAGAAGTACATTCCACCATTAGCGAAGGGAGACGCCATAGCAGC
>PIYA01000037.1 GCA_003601785.1 Candidatus Bathyarchaeota archaeon | reverse complement strand
GAAGACCACTACAATGAAATAATCGTGGTCGCCGATGGTAAGGTTCAGCAAGGCGTAATCAACCGTAAACGCGGAATAGGCGTACGAACGCTTGTTAATGGCGCGTGGGGTTTTCAGTCAACGACTGATTTAACGAAGAGGGGAGTGAGACAAACCGTTGAAATAGCGTTTAAAATAGCGAAGGCTTCAAGCAGACATGTTCCTAAACCAGTTGAACTTGCACCAGCAAAAGCATACAAGGCTTCTTACAAGACCGAGGCTAGAATAGACCTAGAAGATGTAGCCTTCGAAGACAAACTGAAACATCTAGTTACGTGGGAGAAAAAGCTGCACACTTCCAAAAGGATTGTTCGAGGCTTAGCCGAATATACAGGATTAAAAATCAACAAGATGTTTGTAAACAATGAAGGGGCAAACATTAAATTCTCGAATTCTTTGGTATGGCTTTCCCTTAAAGCAGACTCCAAAAAAGGCGCGGTGGCACAATCCTACGAGAAAACAGTTGGTCATTCAGGCGGATATGAACTTTTCAAGAAAAACAACATGGAGAAGATGGCTGTGGAAATTGGACACAAGGCAGAAGCTCTTTTGAAAGCTAAGGCTGCAAAGACGGAAAAAGATGCAACGGTTATCCTTGACAACGACTATGCAGCCTTGCTTGTCCACGAGATTGTTGGGCATCCAAGCGAAGCCGACAGGGTTCTTGGACGTGAGGCAGCTTGGGCTGGAACAACATGGTGGGCTGGGAAAATCGGTGAAAAGATAGGTTCAGAACAGTTCACGGCTTATGATGACCCAACGATTCCCGGCACATTAGGCTATTACCTGTATGACGATGAAGGTGTGAAGGCTAGGCGGAAAGTGCTTGTTAAAAAGGGTGTTCTGAAGGGACACATGCACAGCCGTGAAACAGCAGCTGTTTTCGGCGTTAAACCCAACGCTGGGATGCGAGCGATAACCTTCGAATACATTCCGCTAATACGCATGTCAAACACTTTCTTCGGAGAAGGAGACTGGAAAAAGGACGAGCTGATTGAGGAAACCAAACACGGCTATCTAGTTTCATGTATGCGTCATCCATCTATAGATGACAAAAGATACAACTGGACAATAAGCGCTCAAGAAGCCTACGAAATTAAAAACGGAGAACTAACCACTCATTTAAGAGACGTAGCATTAACGTCCACAGCACCAAAGTTCTTCAAAAGCATAGATGCAGCCACAAAAAAAGTTGAAATTATACCGTTACCCGGATGTGGAAAAGGAGATCCTATGCAATCTTTGTACGTTGGGAACGGTGGACCATACATTCGTGGAGTAGCCACGGTTTTAGGGGTGAGGTGATATGGCGTCGGTTTTAGCGAAGTTAAGGGAAGCTGGGGAAACCGTTCTGAAGATTGCTGAGAAGAAGGGGCTTGAAGAGGCTGAGGCTTATCTTGTTTCAAACAAGGTTTTGACGATACGGCTCGTGAACAATGCTGTCTTTGAATCTAAAGGTGTACACGATATAGGTGTAGGATTAAGGGTTATTAAGGGAAACATGCTAGGCTTCAGTTCAACCGCGGACTTGTCTAAAAAATCTCTCCAGAAACTAGTGGACGCAGCTACGTCAGCGTCAAAGGCTAGAAAGTTGCCGTTCAAATATTCCTTTCCAAAACCTGGAAAAATACCCAAAGTCACAGGGGTATACAGTAAAAAACTGGCTGAGCTTCAGCCGGAAAAAGCTGTTGAACGCGCTTACGAAATGGTTGAGGCTTCCATGAGTTATAGTAAAAAGGTTAAAGACAACGCTGGCGTCTTAAACATTGTAAGTTATGAGACGCTGGTTCTGAATACTCACGGTGTCAAAGCCAAAAACGTGGGGACATTTTTTGAGGCTAGCCTAAACGCGACAGCCAAATACCGCGGAAGAGTTTCTGAGGGTTCCGAGGCGACTGCTGGAAGAAGCATCAAGGAGTTGAAACCTAAAGAAATCGGAGAAAAAGCCGCTGAAATGGCTGTTTCAGGACTTAAGACTCAAAAATTAAAGGAAGGTATCTACACGATGCTTTTGGATTATGAACCAACTCAAGAAATAACAAGTTATGCCGCCATGCTAGTGAGTCCCATGATTGCAAGGCTTTACTATCCGTTATTTCTAAATAAGATTGGCAAAAAAGTTGCCAGCTCTCAAGTGACATTGATTGATGACCCATTGATGCACAACGGTGTTGGTTCCGCGCCAATAGACGATGAAGGGACACCCTCAAAGAAACGGGTGATAATCAATAGGGGTGTTTTAAAGGGTTTTGTTTATGACAGCTTCTACGCGGCGATGGAAAAGAAGAAGACAACGGGAAACGCTGTTCGGGTATCCTTCGCCGTCGGTGTCAGCGCTTTTCCAGGTAAGAACTACAATGGAGAGCCTATTCCACTGCCTAGAAACCCGTATATCAAGCCTGGAAAGTGGAAACGAGAAGAAATATTGGAAGATACGAAGCGAGGCTTACTCGTTAGACGTTTCCATTACACACGTTTGACAAATCCGACACGTGGAGACTTCACAAGCATTCTGAGGATGGGATTATACATCGTTAAAAACGGCGAGGTAACTGGTGCGGTAAGAAAATCTAGGTTGTTAGATAATTTGCTTAAGATATTGCAGAACGTGGATGCTGTTTCCGATAAACTTGTAGTGGCTGGAAGCTGGGGAGACTACGCTCACACGCCGATGATACGAACAAAAGCCCACGTCACACCAATAGACTAATCCACACCCACAATTCCTTTTTCTCTTTGTTCAAGTTTTCCAAAATGCTTTTACATAGGATTCTCCGCTATTCCTTTTGACACGAAGGTTAACAGAGTTTGAAGAAGTCTCAGAAAAATGCTTTTGACCTCCTTGTTAAGCCAGTTCGAAGACTGATTGAGAAGAGGGGTTTCTCAAAACCGACGGAACCGCAACAGAAGGCTATACCGAAGATTCTTGAAGGAAAAAACGTTCTTTTGATTTCGCCAACCGCCACCGGGAAAACCGAAGCAGCCTTTCTTCCAGTTTTAAGCATGCTTCTTCAGGAAGAACCTCAGAGGGTTCCGGGGATAAAGGTTCTGTACATCACGCCGTTGAGGGCTTTGAACAGAGACATGCTTGAGAGGCTTGAATGGTGGTGTAACAACTTAGACATAAAGCTGGCTGTTAGACACGGGGACACTGAAACGAAGGAAAGGACGAGGCAGTCCAGAAGCCCACCCACCGTTTTGATCACAACTCCAGAAACTTTGCAGGCTATATTGCCAGGGTGGATCATGCGGAGGCATCTACAGCATGTGCGTTGGGTGATAATCGATGAAGTGCATGAGATGGCTGACAGCAAGCGTGGAAGTCAGCTTTCTCTGGCTTTGGAGAGACTGAGATGGATAATCGGTAAAGACTTTCAAGTGATAGGTTTATCTGCTACTATCGGAACCCCCGATAAGGTGGCTAGGTTTCTTGTTGGAAACGATAGAGATGTTGAAATCGTCAGGGTTCCCGTCGGCAGAACCATACGGTTGAAGATAGTTTTTCCGAAGCCGGAAGCTGAGGACTTTAGGTTGTCTTCAAAGCTTTATACGCATCCGGAGGTTGCTGCTAGGCTTCGGGTGATAAGAAACTACATAAGTGAACGGAAATCCGTGCTTTTGTTCACGAATACACGGGCTATATCGGAGGTTTTAGCCAGCAGATTCAAGGTTTGGGACATGGATTTTCCAGTCTCGATACACCACGGCTCCCTTGCAAAACCTTCTCGAATAGCCGCTGAACGAGGGTTAAAAAACGGTGAATTGAAAGGGCTTGTCTGCACGAGTTCGTTGGAGTTAGGTATAGATGTTGGAAGAATAGACTTGGTGATTCAGTACATGAGTCCAAGGCAAGTCACCAGGCTGATACAGCGGGTTGGAAGAAGCGGACACAGAATCGGACGGATAGCCGAGGGAATAGTAGTCACCATGGATTCAGATGACACTCTTGAAGCCTTAGCCATAGCAAAAAAGGCCTTAAGAGAGGAGCTTGAACCGGTTGAGATTCCCTACAAACCTTACGATGTTCTGACGCATCAGATGGCTGGTTTGCTGCTGAAGAGGAGACGATGGCAATTCGATGAAATCCTTGAGATATTCAAGAACGCCTATCCGTACAGGGATCTGACAAAAGAGGATGTGGAAAAGATTCTGAGGTACATGCATGAGAGATTTCCACGACTGGCTTGGGTTTCCTTCGAAGATGAGGTTGTGTTAAAACCTAGGAGAACAAAGGCTCTTTTCGAGTATTATTTTAGCAATCTATCTATGATACCTGAAGAAAAGCAGTACCTTGTTGTGGACGAGTCGAGCGATTCAGCCGTTGGTATACTTGATGAAGCGTTCATGGCTGAATACGGTAAACCTGGGATAAAATTCATAATAAGAGGAAGTCCATGGCGGATTCTCCACGTTTCAGGAGAAAAAGTGCATGTGAAACCCGTTGATGATCCAACGGGGGCTATACCCAGCTGGATAGGTGAGGAAATTCCGGTTCCCTTCGAGGTTGCACAAGAGGTCGGCTGCATCAGAGGCTTTGTTGAAGAGAAGATGAAGGAGAGGCTTCCACCAGAGGAAATTGCCGCTGAACTGAGTGAGCAGTATCCCTCTGATAAGGACACGATTTTACGTGCGTTGGCTGAAACTGTTGAGCATGTGCGATCTGGATTTCCGGTTCCGACAGATAAGCGGATAATCATCGAAGACTGGGAGGATTTCGTCATAATTCATGCAAACTTCGGTTCCCTTACAAACAGAGCCATGGCGCAGCTGATAGGTCAGCTTCTCTCCGAAAAAATCGGGTACAGTGTTGTGGTTCAACACGATCCCTACAGAATATTTGTGCAAACGATGGGAGCTGCAAATTCTGACCAGCTGCTCATGTTATTCAACGAGATGAAAGCTATGTCCGACCAATCTGTCAGAGACAGCTTGAAAAGAGCAGCTGTCAAAACGGGAATTTTCAAGAGAAGAATAATTCACGTTGCGAGGCGTTTCGGAGCTTTAAAAAAGTGGGTTGACTTCAGCAACGTGAGTCTCCAAAGGCTGATAAAAAGTTTTGAGGGAACCCCGATATTCGAAGAGGCTTTAAAAGAGGTTTTCACGAAGGATTTAAACTTGGAAAGGCTTGTTTATGTTCTCCGTAAGATTCGAGAGGGTGAAATTGAAGTGCGGAAAATTGACACTGGTGGGAATGCAACTCCTGTTGCTCGTGTTGGCATCGAAAGGGTTAGCATGAAGACGGATTTAATACCACCTGAAAGAATGCGCGCCGTCCTCATAGAATCCGCAAAGGCGCGACTGTTGAACGAAACCCGGGTTTTCGTCTGTACAAATTGTTGGGATTATATAGAGATGGTGCAAGCCAGAGAGTTACCGGACAGGCCTAAGTGTCCAAAGTGCGGCTCCACAGCGTTAGGTCTTCTGAGGGTTGAGGAGAGGAAGGCTCTTCCGCTGATTGAGAAGAAAGGTGAAAAATTAACTAAAAGCGAAGAAAAACTGAGGAGGCAAGCTTTGCAGACGGCTCGTTTGATAGATAAATACGGAAAACCAGCTGTCGTAGCCTTGTGTGCCAGAAGGGTTCGCGCGTCAGACGTTGAAGAGGTTCTTCAGAAAGAGCATAGGCTAACCGATAGGTTTTACGAGCTGGTTCTTGAAGCTGAACGTAAGGCTATAAGTAAAAGATTCTGGTAGATAGTAACCGAAATTACATAACAACTTTTAAATGGGCAGCTTCCCTATTCTGGGTAAGCACTCTTATATCTAATCTTGCTGGAGAGAAACAAGCTTGGAGATAAGTAGGAAAAAACTGCGTGAACGAGTTCTCAACCAGTTTAAATATCTTAGAACATGCGTCTTAGCAAGGGAACTGTGCCTCTTAGTGCGGACTAACAGGGCTGTTTTGGAGCCTCAAGATGTCCACGACATGTGTCTCTACATATCTGGTCTCTGCAAAGAATGGGGATGTGCAGAGCCTAGTGATCTTTGCCGCCGAGCGGCAGAGGCCGTTCTGACAGACGAGCAGAAATATCTTGAACTCTGCAAGCAGAGCTGTATGAAATGCGGAGAAGCTAGGAGACCGACTCCTAAAAAGGAAACTTACGTTGCATAATCTTGTGGAAAAACTTTAAAGAGATAACGCGTTCGTTAAACCATAATAGTGACCGCTGAACGGAGGCAGATGAAAACTGTTCATAGCACCATACGTTCCAAGCCCGCTTCCAGTTGTCCGCGAAATGCTTGTTCTAGCCGAGCTGAAACCTGGAGAGGTTCTGTATGATTTAGGCTCCGGAGACGGTAGGGCGGTTATTATGGCCGCGAAAGATTTTGGTGCAAGAGCTGTTGGAGTTGAGTTAAGGGAGGATTTGGCGAAAAGAGCGTTAAGCAGCATCCACGAACTTGGGCTTCAAGACAGAGTGACGATAGTTAACGGTGACATGTTCAACGTGAACCTATCCGCGGCTGACGTTGTCTTTCTGTATCTGACGACAAGTGCAAATGAAAAGATTAAGCCGAAGCTTGAGGCTGAACTTAAACCCGGAGTCCGTGTGGTTTCCCACGACTATGAAATCGTGGGCTGGAAACCCGCTAAAGTTAAAAATTTCTGTGAAAATCCCAAGCTGGGATATCCATCTCACACACTGTATTTATACAGAAAAGGCTGATGACGTATGCCGCCTACTTTCAAAACTTCTTTCAGAGTTTCATGGATAGATACAGATGCGGCTCAAGTTGTGCACTTTTCAAACTACTTCAAATTTTTCGAGAGAACAGAAGAGGAATTTTACAGACATTTAGGCTTCAGCTTCAACGACGCCATGGAAAGGGGAATATGGCTTCCAAGAGTTGAAGCGTTTTGCCAGTATAAAAGACCTGCCAGATTCAATGATTTGCTTGAGGTGGAGTTAACCGTGGAGGAGATAAGGGAAAAATCCGTCAAGTACAGCTTCAAGGTTTTCAACAAGGAATCAGAGGCTCTGATAGCGAACGGTTACGTGGTGATGGTTGCCGCTGATAAACGAACGGGAAAAGCTGTGCAGATTCCAAAGGAATTCTTGGAAAAACTGAAGCCGTTTTGCGAATGATTTTATAAGAACTTTTCTGATTTTTGGACACGACCGAAATGCTGTTCGTTCCATGGCAGCGTATTGCCGACTGGAAATGCACCGCATGCGGCTTGTGTTGCAGAGCCTACAGTGTCGTCTTAAACTTTCAAGAATGGTTAAACATCGTAAAAAACTACGGCGTGGACAAGACTGTTTCAGGCTTAGACAAACTGTTTATAAAAAGAAGAAGCGACGGCTCATGCATATTTCTTTACAAGTTTTCAAACATGTACCTATGTGGAATCCAACACATGAAGCCGAAAGCTTGCAAGCTCTGGCCTTTCAAGGTTCTCAGCAAACCGAAATTTGGATACGCAGACGAAGCCGTCTATCGTTATAGAGGAAACAGGTTATACGTTTATGCAGACCCTATGTGTCCCGGCATCAGATATGGAAAACCAACTTATGAATTCGCAAATTCTACTCTGAGAGAATTCGTTGAAATCGCCTTAGGAGTGCGTAGG
>PIYA01000036.1:8346-12609 GCA_003601785.1 Candidatus Bathyarchaeota archaeon | reverse complement strand
GTTGAATGTAGGATGGATCTAAAGCTAAGAAGAGAGCAGCGAGCAGTCCTACAGGTTTTCCTCCTATGTCTTTACCTAAGAAATAGATTATCAAACAAGCTAGCATGCCCATTATGGGTGGAAAAAGCGCGCAGAAACTCATCAATTCGATGTGTACTCCAAGCGCCGAAATTATGTCGTAGAGAAAAGCAGCTGTCATCGGCAAAGCTGGGTATGATATGGCCATGTTTATTCCGTCCGGATACCAGCGTTGCTTATCAACCCATTGAGTTGGCCAATAAGGTGAGATGAGACCGTTTTTAACCATGTATCTTGTGAGGCTAAATTGTGAGGCTAAATTGATAGTAGGGATCAAATTCTGAGAGGTGCATTGAGCCTGTTTG
The DNA here is from genome assembly GCA_003601785.1 of Candidatus Bathyarchaeota archaeon. Taxonomy (GTDB): domain Archaea; phylum Thermoproteota; class Bathyarchaeia; order Bathyarchaeales; family Bathycorpusculaceae; genus PIYA01. Next base: position 12,226 of record PIYA01000036.1, on the reverse strand, counting down.
TATTTCCCATCGTATTGGGAATAAGCGTATTGTGAACGCTATTAAAAGTATAAGTGTTAATGCTGAGAGAGTTAATATTGTGCTGTGAGTTAATATTGTGCTGTGATCCGCTTTTATGCGTAGTTTCCCTAATTTTTTGAAGCTGTTAACGATTTTTTCTTTTGAGAGGGGGTTTTTGATATCCAATTTATGTCCATCTCTTTTACAAGATTACCGAGGTGTTTTATTTCCCTTACGGTTGTTATTGTTCTGACATTGCTGTTTTTCTTTTGTATCCGTATTTTTCGGGGTTGTAGAATGGAAATGACACTATTTTTGCTTTGACTAGTTTGCCACGTATTTCAACCTTAACCGTGTTTCCTTCTTGTGCTTGTTCCGTCTTTATGTAGCCCATTCCTATGCCACGTTTGAGAAGCGGCGAGAATGTTCCGCTTGTTAGATATCCGATTTCCTCGTTTTCCTCGCTGTAAATTTTGAAGCCTTGCCTCGGTATGCCTTTTTCTGTCATTAGTATTCCAACGCGTTTACGTTTGATTCCTTCTTCTTTCTGTTTCAGTAGAGCTTCTTTTCCTATGAAGTTGGGCTTCTGAAATTTCACCACAAATCTTAGTCTAGCTTCTAAAGGTGTGGTGGTTTCGTCGATGTCGTTTCCGTACAGGCATAATCCAGCCTCCAGCCTCAAAGTGTCCCTTGCTCCTAAACCACACTGCTCTATCCCGAAGGGTTTACCAGCGTCTAGAACAGCCTTCCACACTTTCACTGCATTGTCTGGTTTTGCTAACGGGGCATCCCACACAAATACTTCGAAACCATCTTCACCGGTGTAACCCGTTCTGGAAACAAAAGCTTCTACATCTGTCAAACGTGTGTTGCCGCATTTAAAACGTTGAATGTTGCTTAAATTGGTGGTTGAAATTTTCTGCAGCGTTTTTTCAGCGTTTGGACCTTGTACAGCGAACATTGCAACGTCGTCTGAAACGTTTTCGATTTTCACCTCAAAGTTGTTGGAATTTTTCAAGAGCCATTCATAATCTTTCTCTCTGTTGCCAGCGTTAAAAACTACCAGAAACTTTTCAGCTTCTAAGCGGTAGACAACGAAATCGTCTATTATGCCGCCTTTTTCGTTGCACATAACCGAGTATTGAGCGCTGTTAGGAGATAATCGTGAAACATCGTTTGTTATCACATAGTTTAAGAAGCTTTCAGAATCAACCCCCGTTATTATTACTCTTCCCATGTGAGAAACATCAAAAATGCCAACACTGTTCCGCACAGCCAAATGTTCAGGTATTATTCCCTTATACCATATAGGCATTTCAAAGCCTGCGAAAATCGTCATTTTTGCGGTTTGCCGATGTAAGTCGTAGAGTTGGGTTCTGCGTGGTTTTTCCATAGTTCTTTTCTCCTTTGTTCTTTTATTTTGTGGGTTTCACTTCAACGTCTAATGGTACAAGTGCGAGTTTTCTGCCGCATCTCGGACACTTTCCATTGTAGCGTTGTAAAATCTCGTCAGGGGGTTTAAGTTCGTCCCCTTCGTATAACACGTAACCACATTTTTGGCATACAACACGTTGAGGCATAAGATTGCACTCCGTTTAGAGATAAATAGTAAACGTTTGTTGCGATATTTATTGGTTGCTAACTGACAATTGCCTAAACAATGATTTCGCATAGAAACTTTTAATTCTAGCTGTGAAGCATAATTCTGAGAAACATCCTCTAACAGAGTAAGAGTCTGTCTGAAATGGGGAAATACACTTTAATTATCACTGAAAAACCCGACGCTGCCTTAAGGATAGCCTCTGCACTTGATAAGAAAGGAAAAGCGAAGAAGTTTGAAGATAGCGGAGTGCCCTATTACGTGGCTGAACGAGATAGAAAAATAGTTGTTGTTCCCGCCATAGGACATTTATACACGGTTGCCGAGGAAAGAAGAGGTAGAAATTATTATCCAGTCTTCAGTTTTAGATGGGTTCCAAGGTATGTTGCTGAAAGAGGTGCGAAACAAATTCGTACATGGATTGAAACCATTTCAAAGTTGGCAAATGATGCGGACGTATTCGTTGACGCTTGTGACTACGACATCGAGGGGAGTCTTATTGGATATTGCATATTGAAATATGCGTGTGGAGACAAAGAAGATGTTTCAAAACGCATGAAATACTCAACCTTGACTAAGAAGGAACTTGAAAATTCATACGCCAAAATGTTACCACGCTTGGATTTTGCACTTATAGAGGCTGGGCGAACAAGACATGAAGTGGATTGGCTTTACGGTGTAAATCTCTCAAGGGCTTTAACAATAGCGGCGAGAGATTGGAGTGGAAAATACGCGACGTTAAGCACGGGGAGGGTGCAGGGTCCAACCTTGAAGTTTTTAGTTGCGAGAGAGAAAGCTATCAGAAGTTTTGTTCCGACACCGTACTGGGAGATAAAAGCAGAGGTCAAGATAGGTGAATCGCTTTTTGAAGCTGAGTATGAAAAACAGATCATAGAAACAAAAAATGAAGCAAAGCTTATTTTAAAGGCTTGCAAGGGAAAAGACGGGCAAATTGAAAAAATCGAGGTTAGACGCTTTAAGCAGATGCCGCCTGTGCCCTTTGATATAGGGGCACTGCAGAGCGAAGCCTACGGCCTTTTTGGTTATACGCCTAGGCGTACATTAAACATCGCACAGCGTCTATATCTCGAAGCTTTAATATCCTATCCTAGAACAAGCAGCCAAAAACTTCCGCCAGCAATAAACTATGAAGAGATTTTGAAAAAACTGAGCAAGGCCTCGGAGTACAAAAAACTTGCAATGGAACTTCTCGCGAAACCAGAACTAAAACCCAAGGAAGGAAAGAAAGAAGACCCCGCTCATCCAGCTATTTACCCAACGGGAAATCTGCCGGAAAGAACTCTAAGTGAACCTGAAAGAAGAATTTGGGATCTCGTTGTCAGAAGGTTCATGGCAGTTTTCGAAGAACCAGCCGTAAAACAAAGCGTGAAGGTACACATCAACGTCAACGGACACCGCTTCTACTTAAGAGGAAAACAAACATTAAAAGAAGGATGGTTGCACTTTTACGGACCATACGCGAGATCAGAGGAGGTCACCTTACCGAAAATAGACGAGGGACAGACAGTAACCGTGAAAAGGGTGATTGTAGAGGATAAATTCACCAAGCCGCCGCCAAGGTATAATCCAGGTAGTCTGCTCAGGAAAATGGAGGAAACCGGAATCGGAACAAAGGCGACAAGGGCTGATATTATACAAACACTTTACAACAGGAGATACATTCGAGACGAACGGATGGTTGTAACAGACTTAGGCTTTCAAGTTCTCGAGGTTCTCGAGAGATACTGTCCAGACGTGGTTTCTATAAAGTTGACGAGGGAGCTTGAAGAGAGGATGGACAAGATACAGGCAAACAGTGAAAAAAGAGAGAGCATCCTAGTTGACGCCGTTGAAATTTTAAAACCTGTAATAGAAGAGCTGAAAGAGAAGGAGAAACTAATCGGCGAACAACTAAGCCTAGCGATAAAAAGGGCGAGACTTGAAGAGAGAATAGTTGGCACATGTCCCGTCTGCGGCACGGGCAAACTCATGATATTATATTCTAGGAAGACAGGAAAACGCTTCATAGGTTGCACCAACTACTTTAAAGGTTTGTGTAACGCATCATTTCCACTTCCCCAGAGAGGCACAGTGAGGCCTCTTGGAAGAAACTGTCGCGGATGCGGTTGGCCCCTAGTCCAGGTTAGGATAAAAGGGAAACGTCCTTGGACGCTTTGTTTTAATCCGGAATGTCCCCTAAAAGAGGAGAGGAGGAAGAGAATTGAAATGCGTAATATGCAGCAGAGAAGCAAGTAAAAATGGTTATTGTGAGTTGCACTT
>PIYA01000036.1:0-8332 GCA_003601785.1 Candidatus Bathyarchaeota archaeon | reverse complement strand
GTCAAGAAATATGAGGTCTGGAAAAAGGCTTCCGATGCTTCTTGGAGGGAATATTTAAATGAGATTGTTAAGAATCCACTAACAGGAGAATGGGCTAAAGAAGTAGCTGAACACTTACTTAAAAGCGGAGAAAAAGGCGATGTCAAGGAAAGTTAAAAGGCAAATATCCTCTCTATCCTATTCCGTTCAGAGATTCTACAAGAAAATTTCAACGGCGAAACCTTCCACACTTCTCATTTCAATAATAGCCATTGCCATCGCAGTTTTCTTGTTCGGAGGCGGATTATACGATATTACAATGAAACCGCTTCCATCAGCTTACTATGGTGGACGTTTCCTCTTTCTATATCCAGCCTTATCGGAGCAATTCATATCAGACAGCGTGATCGCCATGATTCTTTACTCGCTAGGTATAGTAGGATTAATAGTTATGTATCAGAGCACAAAGTATGCTTATAAGCCGAGACAGGCGTACATGATGTTCTTGGTAGGTGCCATTTTTTTGATTCTAGCTTACATTCTCCTAGAAACAATCGTGCACATGAAGCTAGGCGGATAGCTTTACCAAGGATTACTCTTCAAACCAAGCTTGTACGCCGCAAAATTTGTTAACATATGAATTGGAATAGTTAGGATCAACACGACAACGCAGAGAAGGGGATGGTGAGAGAGCATTCCGAAGGAAAGAGGGAGAGAAAGCAATATGGCGCCTAATATGAAGTCAATCTGATCTATAATGGGTAGTAAATCTCCCGGAGTAAGCCCGAGTCTTCTCTTCAAAAATGATCCTGCTAAGTCTCCGAGTAGAGCGCCTAAAGATAGTAACATGCCGAGATAGAGGGAATATCCCTCAAAGAATACGCCTTCTATTAACCCAACGATTGTTCCGACTATTAGACCGGAAAAGAAGCCTCGAAAGGTCTTGTTTTTACCAAATATAGGTTTTCCATCGTAAAATTTTTTACCGAAGTCTATAGGGGGTCCTCCGCCGGTTATTACCGGAATAGCGTTTGCACAGTAGGCTGGGAATATAAATTTTAGTGCTTCTATAACCAGTTGTACCATATCCATTTTCTTTCCTTCAATTAGGTGGCTTTTAAATCGTAAATTCCTCTTTCACTTATTCTTAGGTAGCAGGTTAAGGGCTGTTCTTTTTTCTGATTTTTCTCCAAAACCGCCTTGATTACTTGTGGGTTTCCTGTGGGTTTCATGGCTACTATTATGTCCGCCCAGAACTTTAAGACTCTTGTAGCCACTGGTTCCACGTGCACGTAAGTTTCGTTAAAGACGCTTCGAACCTGACTTGTTATTATCAATGGAATCCTTTGTGTTTTGGCGATCTGCGCTAGAGATGCCATTTGTCTGTTTAATTCGCGGTTAAGTTTAAACGTTTTTTCTGGTTTTTCTGATGTTTCAACTCGATAGAGCGAGGTGATTGTATCAATAACGACAAGTCCACAGCTTTTAGTTATGTAATCTGCAAGTCCGTCTATGGCTGAGGTTTGTTCGGTGAAGTTGCTCGGTTTCATCAGGATTATCAGTGGTGCAATTTTTTTAAAGTCTTCAGAGGCGATCTGAGACAGTCTTTTAGCGGAAAAAGTGCCGTCGCAATCTAAAAAAATTGTTTTATAGCCTTTTCTTGTACAGTTTACGGCGCATTGCATAGCTAAGGTTGTCTTGCCAGTCTCAGCTTCTCCGTAAAGCAAAGCTATGCTTCCTGCTGGAATTCCCCCTCCGAGAACGTTATCGATTTTTTTACAGCCAGTTGCGACCTTGTTTAACACGGTCATACACATCAACGATTATAAACATGGAAACTAATAATTTGTTTGTTAATCAAATCAACAGGATGGCTGTATGAAAGCTAAGATCGCTGTAGTGACTGTTTCGGGGAAAGCCTATTACCTGATAGTTAACGAACTTAAGAAAAGAAAAATGCCTTTTCTGAGCTTGACGCCGAACGAACCGATTCCTTTAGGAATTAAAGTTGTCATAACGACTGAAGAGGAAAAATCTCTGATAAAACACGAAAAAATCTTGACATATCATGAAGGTGCAAACACAGAATCCTTGGTTAGTGAGGCGTTACAGATCGTTCAAGGAAAAGAAAACTACGAAAGAGTTGTTGTAGGTGTTGATCCTGGTGAAGTTTTCGGGTTGGCGGTCTTGGCAGACGGTAAAGTTGTGGAGACCGGAAACTGTTTCAGCGTTAAGGAGGCATTGAACAGAATAATAAAAATTGTGAAAAATTTCGGAGATAAGCCAGTGGCTTCCATATCGGTTAAAATTGGCGACGGAGTCCCGGAATACAAGGAGAAACTTTTAAGGGTTCTGGATAAAGCTTTGCCGTCAAATGTGGTCTTGGAAAGCGTAAGTGAAGCTGGAACAAACCGATACTTATATGAAAATAAGCATAGAAGAGGATTAAGAGATATAGCATCAGCCGTAAAAATCGCTGGAAGAAACGGGCATAAATTCTCACGGAGGAAAGATGAATGAAACGAACGGTTGAAAGCGGTAAAACATTACTCGTTGATGGTCCAGCTTCCGTGATAGTGGTATCAGGAGATGCTGAAGCTTTCGGTTTTAAGGTGCCTCATGGACACAGAATAGTGATAAGGGAAGGGAAGAGACTGCCTTTTGTGGTGGAAGAAACAGCGACTTTTGACATTTCACTTGGAGAAAATGCTGAAGTAGACGAGGTTGACGGAAGCACAATTCCGTCTTCATGGGTTAACGCACAAGAAGAACTGTTAAACATTCAAAAGAGACCCATGGTAGCGATGGTGTTGGGGGCTGTTGATTCCGGAAAGACAAGCTTCTGCACTTATCTAATAAACAAGCTGTTGCGTGAAAAATGGAAAGTGGCAATTTTAGATGGGGATTTGGGTCAATCTGACATAGGACCACCATGCACTATTGCTTACACTTTCGTAATGAAACCTGTGACAGATCTGTTTAATTTGAAGATGAAAAACGCCTTCTTTGCGGGTTTCACTTCGCCAAGCGTTTCCATAAGCAAAGTGATTAATGGCTTAGTCACGCTGAAAAATGAGGTTTTAGAGCAAAATCCTGATTTTCTCATTGTGAACACGGATGGTTGGGTTGAGGGTAAAGAGGCTGTGAGTTATAAGGTTCAGCTTGTCGAAAAGGTTAATCCCGATGTTGTTTTTTGTATTCAACAGAAAGATGAGTTGGCGCCTATTTTAGAGGGTCTCGAAAGGTTTAGAATGTTAATTGTTGAGTCTCCTTCAGCTATAAGGCAGAGAAGCAGGGAAAAGCGTAGAAGCTTGAGAGAACTCGGATATGTAAAGCATTTGAAGAACGCAAAGGTACGGTCTTTCCCATTAAGTTGGATAAAAGTTGAAGAAAACGAATTATTAGAGGCTGTTGAAAACCGTAGGAACTTCAGGCAAGAGCGGAAAATCTGCGAACTTTTGGGGATGAAGCCGCTTCACCTGTCTGAGTCACAAAACAAAATTTACATAGTTATCGGTAAGGGGAAATGGCTTGATTGGGGCAGCATTCAAAAGGTTGAGGAGTTAACAAAGAAGAAAATCATAGTTGTTAGAAAAGGTGAGGAGCAAGGATCACTTTTGGCTTTATACAACGGGAAAAGGAAATTTTTGGGAATAGGTATCTTACGTGAAATCGACTATAGAAGAAAAACCATGAAGATTTATACTCCTGTGTCTGATAAAGTTTCTACGGTTTCCGTTGGAAAGGTTAAACTCGATAAAAACCTTAAGGAAATCCCTCTCCCAACAGAAGAGAACGTATCAGAGGACTTTAGAGCGTTTAAAGAACTTTTTTAAATTAAGTAGGAGACTAATTTACGTCTTTCTTGACGGACAGAGTGAGTTTACTGGGCATTGTTTGCACAAGGGATTTCTAGCTCTGCAATATTTTCTGCCAAGAGATATGAGTAACAAGTGAACCGCCAAATAGTCTTCCGGATTATAAAGCGATTGAAGAGATTTTCGAATCGTCTCATAGTCTCCATTCGCGGGGGCTAAACCTAACTTTTTTGACACGCGGTTTACATGGGTGTCAACGGGTATTGTTGGCTTTTCAGCGCAGAACAATAGGACAACATCGGCTGTTTTGGGTCCAACTCCTGGAAGCTGCATAAGGGATTCTCTTGCTTCTTCGAATGGTAAAGACAACACGCTTTTCAAGTCGCCGTGAAATTTTTCAAGAATAACTCTTGAAACTTTTCTTATTGTTTTGGCTTTGTTTTTGTACAAGCCAGCCACTTTTAGACATTCTTCAAGCTGCCTTATCTCGGCATTCGCTAAGACTTCGGGTTTTATTTCAAAACGTTTCGAAAGTTTTTCGAATGCTCTTGCTGTGTTTCTGTCAGCGGTGTTCTGTGAAATTATAGTCGTTATTAATGTTTTGAAGGGATCTCTCTCCGAACCAATCCATTTTGGCAATTTGAACGTTTTTCGAAGTGTCCGCAAAATTTTTTCGGCTCTCTTTTCAGCCATTTCACTTCATCCTTTGAAAACAATAAATAGTGAATGGGTAAGGTATAAATAAGCAGTGAGGAAACGCGGATGGAACGAGCTAAGGTTGTTAAAGATGAGATAGTTGAACAGAACTTGCGCTTTCTGGCTGTGTATGTGGAGACAAAAAATTCGTGCCTAATTTTGTTAAGTGAAAACGAAGATAAGCTTGGAACGTTGGCGATCGCTGTGCCTAAGCCCCAAGACACGCTTGGACCACCTTCTTCATCTGTGCTTTTGGGCGACAGAAACATGATTTCAGCCCGCATGTTTGCTGAGTATTTAGCTTCTAAAAAGAAGAAGATAGCTTTGGCTTCTGTATACCTAGAAACGATTAATGAAATGCAGGCTCAATCGATTTTTATGAGGCTCATCGAGAAGGTTGTTCGAGCGGAACCTGAAAAAGAGGGAGCGACAGCATGAGTCTCAGAAGGTTCCTTGAAGACGTGGAAAGAGAAGGGGAAGTGCTGCACGTAAGAAATGAGCTTTCAACACGTTTCGAAATACCATTCATTATGAAAGAATTCGACAACAAAGGCTTCGTTTTGATGTTTGAAAGAGTTAAGGGCTGCAAAACAAAGGTTGTAGCCCACATCTCTGGTACACGAAAGAGAATCTGCAAAGCATTAGGCGTCGGTGAAGAGAGGCTTTATGAAAGGTTAATTAAGGCTTGGCGTTCACCGCGAAAGCTAAAAATCGTTGAAAACGGTCCGGTGAAGGAGGTTGTTGAAAAACCAGACTTGTCCAAGATTCCTGTTTTGACGCATTTTGAGAGAGATGCTGGACCTTACATAACCTCTGGAGTTGTTTACGCAAAGAGCCATGACGGTGAAGTAGAGAATGTTTCGGTTCATCGCCTCCAAGTTTTGGATGAGAATCATTTGGCTATACGGTTGGTGCCTCGGCATCTTTTTAAACTCTGGCAGATGGCTAAGAGAGCGGATAAAGACTTGGATGTCTCCATTTCCATAGGTGTTCATCCAGCCGTGATTTTAGCAGCCTCTTCTCCTGTTCCCTTCGGCGTGAATGAATTTCATGTTGCAAATGCCTTGTTAAACAATGGTCTCCGTTTAGTTGAATGTGAGAATGTTGAGGCTTACGCTCCAGCTGACGCTGAACTTGTTTTAGAGGGCAGAATCTCTGTTAAGAAAGAGGTTGATGAGGGACCCTTTGTTGACGTGACTGGAACCTATGATGTTGAGCGTAAACAACCTGTTGTCGAGGTTGTAGGTATGATGCATCGTCGGGATTACTTTTATCAGGCTTTGCTTCCATCTGGAATGGAGCATAGGCTTCTGATGGGCTTGCCCCGTGAGGCTTTGATTTGGGAGGCTGTTTCAAAGGTTGTTCCGAAAGTTAACGCCGTTAATCTCTCGTTCGGCGGGTGCGGTTGGCTTCATGCGATAATATCCATCGAGAAACAGCTGGAGGGTGATGGAAAAAACGCTTTGTTAGCCGCCTTCGCGGCTCATCCGAGCTTGAAACACGCTGTGGTTGTTGACTCTGACATTGATGTTTATGACCTCTCAGCGGTTGAGTGGGCTGTTGCGACACGCTTCCAAGCTGATGAAGACTTGCTCGTAATAAAGAATGTTAGGGGTTCAACCTTGGATTCTTCTGCTGATCAAGAAACTGGTTTAACAACCAAGATGGGGATTGACGCTACTAAACCTTTGATGAAGCCTAAGGAACTGTTTGAACGTGCAAAGATTCCCTCGAACAAGCGAGTTGAAAGGCTGACTCGCAAGCTGCTTGGTTTGTGAACAAGAGTTCTACACATCAATTTATATATACGCTAAGTAAGGATAGAAGGTTAGTGGTGAGTTTGTGTCCCGTAAAAAAGGAGGAAAGCACAGTGTCCCTGAAGGTTGATGATGTTATGATAAAGGAGGTCATAACAATCGATGAGAATGCGACTGTGAAGGAAGCTGCGGAAGTGATGAATAAGTTTGAGATAGGTTGTTTGATTGCCGTCAGAAAGGGAAAAGCGATGGGGATAATAACTGAACGGGATATTCTGAAGCGGGTGGTGGCGGAGTCCAAGAATGCTGGCAAAACTAAGGTGAAAGATGTGATGAGCAGTCCTTTAGTTGTCGTTGAGCCTAACATGGAGTTGGAAGAGGCTGTGAAGTTGATGTTTCAGATGAAGATCAAGAAGTTACCCGTGGTTGATGGGAAACGCCTGGTTGGTTTGATAACCCTAACGGATATAGCTCGTTTTCAACCTCAAATGATGAAAATATTGAAGCAGCTAGCCAGAAGACAAACCACGCCGAAGAGCATGAAAAAAGTTATCGATTACTACGTTGTCTAGCATCGTGAAATTATCCACTTTTTGAAGAAGTTTAAATTTCTCTATAAGCTGTATTCCTAGCGATTTAGCAAAAGGATTTGCGTGTTCGATGGAAAAAACTTTGGTGTTGAAGGTTGATTCGCAGAAGCCAGACCTGGAAAAGATTCGAGTAGCGGCAGCCATAATTAAGCGTGGAGGTCTTGTGGCTTTTCCAACAGAAACCGTTTATGGTTTGGGTGCAGATGCGTTAAATTCGAAGGCTGTTTTGTCTCTTTTTAAAGCGAAGAAGCGTCCTCTCGATAATCCTCCAATTGTCCACGTCGGCAACTTAGAGGATGTTTACAAATTAGCTGAAGAAGTTCCCGTTAAGGCTGAGAGGCTTATGCGTGCCTTTTGGCCTGGTCCGTTAACTCTGATTTTTAAGCGTTCTAAGGTTGTTCCCAGCGTGACCGTTGCTGGTTTGGATACGGTGGCTGTTAGGATGCCTAGGCATAAGGTTGCCTTGGCTTTGCTTAGGGAAAGCGGAAAAGCTATTGCGGCTCCGAGTGCTAATCTTGCTGGAAAGCCTAGTCCAACAACGGCAGAGCATGTTTTGGAAGACCTTGACGGAAGGATAGATGCTGTTTTGGATGCTGGACCGACAAATATTGGTGTTGAATCCACGGTCTTGGATTTGACAGTTGACCCGCCTCAGATTCTCCGTCCTGGAGGAACTTCGTATGAGATTTTAAAGGAAGTTCTTGGAAAGGTGAACCTACATCCTGTTGCGGTTGCGGAGAAAGAGTTAGCCATCGAGAAGGCTCGTTCACCTGGTTTGAGGCATAGGCACTATATGCTCCAAAGGCTAAGGTGGTTGTGGTTGAAGGTGAGCTGTCCGCTATGGTTGATAAGATTAACGAGTTAGTGGGGTTCTATAGACAGAAAGGTTATGAAGTTGGTGTTCTCGCGACGGATGAGACGGTGGATCGATACAAAGTGGGTGTTGTTAAATCGCTTGGAAGCAGAAACAATTTGGCTGTCATCGCGAAAAACCTGTTCGGGCGTTTGAGGGAGTTTGATTTGGAAGGGGTTGATGTTATAATCGCTGAGGGTGTGCCAACTAGAGGACTCGGTTTGGCTGTTATGAACAGGCTTCGTAAGGCTTCTGGCTATCACATTGTTAAGGCTTTTTGACCTGAAAATCAGCGAATAGGGTCTACCCCCCCTCGTTTTTTGCATCTGTAATTTCAAGTTCAGTTCAGAATAGTATGGAGAAAAACCGTCTAAGTTTTTTCAAAAAATTTAATCGTGTAAATATATTAAAGAATGCAATTATTAAGGTGTTGAAAATTTGACCAGAAGTGCTGTTCCAAAAGTTCTTTTGGTATATTTCGCCGTTGCAGTGATCATCTTTTTGAGTGGATATTTTTTCAAAGCGGAAGACGAATCGGTAACTTTCATTCCCGTTCTTCTTTCAGTTCTTTTAGTAATTCCAATTTATGTATTGTGGAAAACCTATTGCAAAAAGACAGAACTCTCAAAAGAAATAAAC
>PIYA01000001.1 GCA_003601785.1 Candidatus Bathyarchaeota archaeon | reverse complement strand
GGAGAAGAAGAAATAGAAGCGGTTGTCAAAGTTATGAAAAGCGGTGTGATCACTCATGGACTCGGCGCTGGTCCCATGGTCACAAAATTTGAGAAAGCCTTCGCAAGATTTGTGAAAGCTAAGCATGCGATAGCGGTGAACAGCGGAACAGCAGCCCTACACTTAGCGGTTACAGCGGCTGGAATCAAACAGGGCGACGAGGTTATTTTGCCAAGCTTCACCTTTGTCTCAACAGCTGAGGTGGTTGCCATGAACAGAGCTAAGCCCGTGTTTGTTGACATAAACCCTGAAACGTACAACGTTGACCCGGAGAAAATCGGAAAAATCGTAACAAAGAAGACGAAGGCTATAATATCTGTGGATTTGTACGGCTTGCCCTGCGACATGAAGGTTATAAGAGAGATAGCCGACAAACACGGATTAGCCATCATCGAGGATGCAGCTCAAGCCCATGGCGCAACCTACAAGGGAAAACCTGTCGGAGTCTTTTCCGACATGGCGTGTTGGAGCTTCTATGCAAGCAAGAACATGACCACGGGTGAAGGGGGCATGGTTACAACGAACAGCGATGAAACTGCTGAAAAACTTCGAGCTTTGAGAAGCCATGGAGAGAAGGAAAAGTACAAGTCACTTATGCTTGGACACAACTATCACATGCCAGAAATTCAAGCGGCGATAGGCTGTGTACAGTTAAAGAAACTGCCAAAGTTTCTTGCAAAGAGACGTGAAAACGCGAGAAGATTAACTGCAAAACTTAAGGAGAACAACAAGTTACAACTGCCAAAGGAACCGAAAGGCTACAGACATAGTTGGTATCTTTACACTGTTAGGCTTAAAAATGCTAAGAAAACAAGAAGAGACAAAATTGTTGAAAAATTACACAAGAGAGGGATAGGCGCAGAAGTTTATTACAGAAACCCTATACATCTCATGCCATATTACAGAAAATTTGGAAAGTATAAGCTTCCAGAAACGGAGAAAGCTGCAAACCAAGTCTTCTCACTACCCGTTCATCCTGGCGTCACAAAGGAACAAACAGATTTCATAGCCGAATCAGTTCTTGAAATCTTAAAATAACCCTTTTCCACGTTAAGGTTTATATGCGATGACTGAGATTATTGATTTTCCCTTAAAAGGGAGTTTTAGGAGAGAACAATCGTTGCAAAAGATTAAAGTTATTATAATGGGTGCAGCTGGCAGAGACTTCCACAACTTCAATGTTTATTTCAGAAACAACGATGCCTATGAGGTTGTAGCCTTCACAGCAACCCAGATTCCGGGGATAGAGGGTAGAACGTATCCGCCGGAACTTGCAGGACCGAACTATCCGAACGGTATACCGATTTACCCGGAAGAGGAACTGCCGAGACTGATAAAGGAATTTGATGTGGACCAAGTTGTCTTTGCGTACAGTGATGTTTCCCATGAGTATGTTATGCATAAGGCTTCTGTGGCATTAGCTAACGGTGCGGATTTCCGTTTGATGGGACCGAAAACGACAATGCTGAAGGCTAAGGTTCCCCTTGTCTCCGTTTGCGCCGTTAGAACGGGTTCAGGTAAAAGTCAAACCTCAAGACAAGTTGCAAAAATCTTACGAAGCAAGGGTTTAAAGGTTGTTGTCATCAGACATCCAATGCCCTACGGCGATTTAAGGGAACAAATCTGTGAGCGGTTTGCTTCTTATGAAGACCTAGACAAGTATAAATGTACAATTGAGGAAAGGGAAGAATACGAACCGCACATTGACAACGGCATAATAGTCTACGCGGGAGTTGACTATGGAGAGATTCTGAGGGAAGCAGAGAAAGAAGCGGACGTTATAGTTTGGGATGGGGGAAACAACGACTTACCCTTTTACAAGTCGGATTTGCACATAGTTGTCGCTGACCCCCACAGAGCTGGAAACGAGCTTACCTATTATCCGGGAGAGACAAACCTGCGAATGGCAAATGTGGTGATAATCAACAAGGTTGACACCGCAGACCCGAAGAACGTGGAGGCGGTTAAGGAAAACATAAGGATGGTTAATCCAAACGCGAAAATCTTAGAGGCAGCGTCACCAATAACCGCTGATAGGCCAGAACTGATAAAAGGGAAAAAGGTTTTGGTTATCGAAGACGGACCAACGTTAACTCATGGGAACATGCCCTATGGTGCAGGGGCGATAATATCTAAAAAGCTTGGTGCAAGCGAAATTGTTGATCCCCGACCGTACGCTGTGGGTTCTATAAAGGAAACTTACAAGAAATACACGCATCTAGGAGCAATTCTTCCAGCTGTTGGCTACGGTGAAAGACAGATAGCTGAGCTGAAGGAAACAATCGACAAAACACCATGCGACACAGTCGTGATTGGAACACCTATCGACTTGAGAAGGGTTATGACCATTGATAAGCCAACCGTGCGGGTGAAGTATGAACTCAAAGTTTTGGGTCCAACCACTCTTGAGCAGATTTTGGAAGAGTTTCTCAGAAAGAGCGGAAAGCTATGAACAGTGAAGAGACAGAGATTTCAAGGGTTAAGGTAAAATTCATAATTGAAAACATAGGTGAAGCGGAAGGAGAGTTAATACGTCATTTATCACCTAGAACAATAGACATGATTGTCAGGAAACTTCCGGTTGAAGGGAGAGCAGCCCTCTGGAAGGAAGAGGTTTACTTTGAAATTCCGATAAAGATGGGTGAAGAAAAAGCAAAGGCAACTGTTGAAAAAGGAACGATAGCCTTCTGGCCCATGGGGAGCGCTATATGCGTGTTCTATGGAGAATCTCAACCATACAGTCCCGTGAACATTCTAGGCAAAATAACCAAGAACCTTGAACTGTTCGAACAGATCAAAAGTGGAACGAAGATCAAACTGGAGAAGTTAGCTTAAAGATTACTGTTATAAAAGTATGCTTTCACTCCAGCTTTTAAGAAGTCTCTCACATTCTTCCTTTACTTTTTTGTTTCGACTCTTCTCTTTCAGTTTTTCAAGAAACTCTATACGCTTCTTAACCGAGCGTGCCTCGGCTTCGCCGCCAAAATAAAGTTTTCCTTCAATGTACTCTTTCATGTGATGTGCTTTTTGTATGAAGAGGCTCGCTGCGTCCACTGGATTTTTAACAGCGTACTTGTTAGCCCATATGGCTGCGTCTGCTTCACGGAGCTGTGTTAAACCGTCTATCTCTATTATGTTACGGATGTAAGTTCGCAGAAAATCGTAATAACCGGCTGTTTTGACAAGTTTGAGAGCTTGCCTCACTTTCTGTTTGAAAACCTTGGTTCCCTTTATTGTTAAACGGTGTCTGTACCCGCTTTGGATAAGCTCTCTTGCTTTTTCAACCTCTTTAACGGTGTAAATTCTTTCAGGGAAACTCAAGTTTTCGCTTCCAAACAAAAATTGATGTTTCGTTACTGTTGATTTTATCCCGCTGGCTTATAGATTTTGAGGCTGTGGTTTCCTGAAACCATTTGTATCACACCCTTCGCCTCCAACTGTTCAAGTAAGTCTTTGGCGGCGCTTATCCTTATGTTGAGACGGGAAGCCACAGTGTAAGGTGTTAGAACTCTCATTCTTTTAAGCTCGTTTGCGACGTTTTGGTCGTTTGGGTCTGGCGGAAACACCCCTGATTTTTTCTCTCTCATCTGTGCAGCTTCCTTCTCTTTTCTCTTCTTCTCTTTCTCGCTTTCCCCTCTTCTTCTTTGCAGACGTTCCATCTGTTTTAGGCTGAGTTTCTTCTTTCCACCCATGGTTGGTTTCCCTATCTTGTGAAGTGTAAGGGCTTGCTTATAGAGTTTCTGGAAGATGGTTTAAGATAAAAAGAAGAGAATTTGGAAAGCTTCCGTTTGACTACTTACCCATGACCTTTCTAGCTGCGATTTCTATGTCTTCAGCCTTTATCGTTTTTCTTCCGGCGTGCATAGCGAAGTCTAACGCTTCCTTCGCGATTTTTATCCCTATGTCTTCTAGCGATTTTGCCAGTTCCTTTGCCGCTGCTTCGCTAACCCTTTCGGCTCCAGCTTTTTTGCATAATCTGTGCATTGGAGCTATTGCTAATTCTAAATTTGCCATAAAGACTCCTCCGTAGCCTCTTTTTTTATTTAAAGCAATATTTAACCTTTATTGTTTCTTATTTGCTGAAATACGTCGTTAACTTCCAGAAAATTTCAATTAAAGAGGAAATTATAAAAAGAGAGGAATAGTTATGGAAGCCGTGGTTTAGATGAAGTTCGTTGATGCACACGTTCACCTTTCAGATGAGGAATACGCCGAAGATTTGGATGAGATAATAGCGGAAGCAAAAAAATCCAACGTTGTTGCCTTAGTTTCGAACTCTATGGATTTAGAGACAAGCGTCGGGAGTTTAAAACTGTCGGAACGATATCCGGGGATGGTTTACGCTGCCTTGGGAGTCCATCCTTGGAACGTGCAGAATCTAACAGATGCAGAGTTGAAGCGTGTTGAAGAGTTGATTTCAGAAGAAAGAGCGCGAAAGAACAAGGCTTTGGTAGCCATCGGTGAAATAGGATTGGATTACAAATACACTAGAGTGTGGGACAAGCAGCTGATGGTTTTTAATGAAATGCTGAATTTAGCTGAAAAGCTTGACTTACCCGTTATAATTCATTCAAGAGGCACAACATCGCAGATTGTTGATATGCTTCCATCGTTTAACCTTAAAAAAGTGTTGCTACACTGGTTTAGCCATCCTTTAAGCGCTTTAAAAAAAGCCTTGGAACATGGATATTACATCACAGAAGGACCACCCACAGCTTATTCCAACGGCATACGCGAAGTTGTCAGAAGAACGCCGTTGACCAATCTGTTAACGGAGACCGACGGACCTGTTCGTTACTGGAAAAATCCGTTTAAAGGTAAAAGGACAACTCCGGCTTTCATTCCAACGGTGGTGAAAGCTGTAGCAGAGGTTAAAGGCTTAGAAGTTGAAGAGGTTGCTGCGCAGATAGTTAAAAATTTCGAAGCTTTCTTCAGAGTAAAGTTAAATTAGGTATATGGTTTTATGAAAGGTCAAAACGTAGGTAATAACCGCAGAGGTGAAAAATTCAGTGCATACTTGGGGGAAACTAAGGTTTGGGTAAAGTGCGAACAGAATACATTAAACGCGTAGCCAAAGAGCTTATCAAGCGTTTCCCAGACAAATTTTCAAAGGATTTTGAGAACAACAAAAGAGCCGTCACCGCTCTAACACAAGGAGCAACTCCCAAAGTAAGGAATCAAATCGCAGGATACATAACACATGTTTTCGCCGGAATGAGAATTGCTTCCTCAAACGAAAGCTCATCAGAGCAGAGCGAATAAACTTAAAACCATGTTTATTTTAAACAATTTAGTAAAGATGAAAACTTATGATGGATGAATACAGAAAGGAGTGGGCGCTTCGATTCCTAAGAGAGGCAAAAGCGGAGCTTGAGGCTGCAAGAAACATTCCGTACATGGCGCCAAGATTCGTCTTGGAAGCCGTTAAAAAAGCCCAATCAGCCATATACTACAGCCTTGGAGAACCAGCCTTTATAGAAAACCTCGTGAAGGAGGAGAGAGAGAAAAAGCAGACGGTGAATGACCCTGTTTTAAATTGTCTCATAGGCGTCGAAGAAACAGTGCAGAGGCTGATGCGGCAAGAATTGTTGGATGGGGAAAGAGCGTTAGAAAGAGCGCAAGGCTTGGTACAGCTGGCTTCGGAGATAGTTGAAACGTTAGTAGGAGAAAAACTGGAAGATTAAGAAATCATGGTTTTCTGAGTTTTTTAACAGCTTCATCTATACGGTTTAACGCTTTCTTGATGTTCTCAACGGAGGTTGCAAAGGACAGACGCAGATAGCCTTCACCGTACTCTCCGAAAGATGTTCCAGGTAAGACAGCGACACCAGCCTCATTGAGAAGGTAATCTGAAAATTCACGGCTGCTCATTCCCAGCTTAGTTATGTTTGGAAAGGCGTAGAAGGCTCCACGCGGCTTCTTACAGCTTATCCCTTCAATCTCGTTCAATCCTGGAATTATAACCTCTCTTCTCCGTTTAAACTCGGCGACCATCCTATCCACCTCATCTTGCGGTCCCTTCAAGGCTTCAACACCAGCCATTTGAACGAAGGCGCAAGTGCAGGAGTTCGAGTTAATCATCAACTGAGTAGCCTTCTGCGCTATGTCTTTACGCATAACACCGTATCCGAGCCTCCAACCCGTCATAGCGTAGGTTTTTGAAAAGCCGTCCAGCAAAATTGTTTTTTCTTTCATCCCAGGAAGCGAAGCGATGCTTTCATGCTCACCCTCGTATATTATTCGGCTGTAAATTTCATCGGAAAGAATAACAACGTCATCCCTGTCGGCGACGCAATCAGCTATGAGCTTCAAGTCTTCACGGGTTAAAATTCCACCCGTGGGATTTTCAGGGGAATTGATGATTATCATCTTTGTTTTTTTCGTTATTTTCTCCTTAACATACTCATGGTCCATTCTAAAATCGTTCTCTTCCTTAAGAGGAATGGGCACGGGTTTGGCTCTGACAAAGTTTATCAAAGACTCAAAGATAGGATAACCCGGGTTCTGATATACGACCTCCTCACCGGGATTAACGCATGCAAGAATTGCATAGAGCATTATGGGTTTGGCTCCAGGGGCAACAACTACCTCTTCAGGGTCCACATCAATCTTTCTAGTTTTCGAGATGTACTCTGCAATGGCTTCTCTTAACTCTGGAATTCCAGCAGCTGGAACGTAATGAGTGTAACCAGCGTAGAGGGCCTTTACAGCAGCTTCCTTAATGTTTTTCGGCGTGTCGAAATCAGGCTCGCCGATTTCCAGATGCACAATGTCTTTTCCTTGTTTTTCAAGAGCTTTAGCCTTAGCAAGCACTTCAAAAGCCGTTTCAGTTCCTAGGGTTTTCATTCTCTCCGCAAAGATGGACATGACTCAACCATCCTAGATTTGAAAGGAAAATAAATAAAATGAGAAAGGGGTATTTAACAGTTAAGCTTCAGAACGCTGAAACGTGATGTCTAGAACTGTTTTGACAGAGGCCGCACGTTCACGACTTCAGGATTCACAAGGTTCGGCGGCTTTCTTCCCTCAAAGAACGCGATGAGATTTTCAGCAACCATCTCAGCCATCTTTGAACGCGTCTCATAGCTTGCACTTGATATGTGGGGAGCAACAACCACGTTGTCAAGCGTCAATAACGGATTGTCAACGGGGGTTGGTTCTTGCTCAAAAACGTCCAATGCAGCCCCGGCAATCCATCCTTCCTTTAAGGCTTTGTACAATGCTTTTTCATCAACAACTGGACCGCGTGAATTATTTATTAGGTAAGCGGTTTTTTTCATCAACCTAAGCTTCTCCTCATCTACAAGATGGTAGGTTGCCTTCATCAATGGAACGTGAACACTGACGAAGTCTGCTTCTCTGAAAAGCGTTTCCAAATCAACACGTTTTGCACCGAGTTCTCTTTCAAGTTCAGGTCTTGGAACAACATCGTAGAACAGAATTCGCATGTTAAAACCCTTAGCTCTTCTCGCCACGGCTGAACCGATTCTTCCAGCACCCACAATGCCTATAGTTGCATCGTGAACATCTCTTCCCAGAAGCATGCTTGGATGCCATCCCACCTTCCACTTTCCGCTACGAATGTATTTGTCCGCTTCAACGACACGTCTGGCAACAGCCATAAGCAGAGCCCACGCGAAATCAGCCGTTGTCTCCGTTAAAACTCCAGGTGTGTTCGTCACGTAGATGCCTCTCTTAGTGGCTTCTTGCACGTCTATGTTATCGAAGCCAACAGCCAGTTGAGAAACTATTTTCAGTTTCGGTGCTGCGTCAAAAACTTCAGCATCTATTTTGTCGGATAATAGTGAAACAAGAGCGTCGACGTTTCGCGCTTTTTCTATTATAACCTGTTTCGGCGGAGGAGCATATTCAGGCCAAACCTCAGCGTCAAAACGCTCCCTGATTATTTTTAAACCTCTCTCAGGAATCTCACGGGTAACATAAACCTTTGGTTTCTCCATATATTTTCACCAGAGTTAAAGTTTGCGAAACTCTTTATTAACGTTGGCTTATTACATTTACGCATTAGCCTTTGACTGTTTAACGGGCAACTAACATGATAACGATAAAGAACAGAGAAAAGCTCATCACAAACGGTGAAACAGAACTCAATCAGAAAGCCAGAAAACTATCCCTTGACAGCCTTGAAAGCGCTTTAAACGCCGTTGACCCAAAACGGATAATAAAATCAAGGATTTCACTGCAAAATTCCGTGCTTAAAGTGAATGGTTATTCCTTTGATTTGAGAAGGTTTAAGCACGTTTACGTGGTTGGCGGCGGAAAAGCAAGCGGCTCCATGGCTGAAGCTCTAGAACAAATCCTAAGCGAACATATAACCGACGGATTCATAAACATTCCAAGAGGCACCAAGCATAAGACAAAGGTGATAAAACTTCACGAGGCAAGCCATCCAATTCCAGATGAAACGGGTGTTGAGGGAACACGTCGCATTTTGGAGATAGCTGAAAAAGCGGGAGAAAACGATTTGGTTATATGCTTGATTTCAGGCGGTGGTTCAAGTCTCATGCCCCTGCCGCGCGGCGACATCTCAATAGTTGATAAGAAGAAAATTACAGAAGCACTGCTCAAGTGTGGGGCAACGATAAACGAGATAAACACTGTGAGAAAACACATATCGGATTTTAAGGGAGGATGGCTCGCGAAAAAGGCTTATCCGGCGACGGTTCTGAACCTTATACTGTCAGACGTCATAGGCGACCCCTTAGATTTCATAGCCTCAGGTCCAACGGTTCCGGATTCAACAACCTTTCATGAGGCTGTAAAGATTTTAAAAAAGTATGAACTGTGGAATACTGTTCCGGAATCCATCCGAAAGGTTCTATCAGACGGAGAGAAGGGACTCATCCCAGAAACACCGAAAGCAGATGACCAAGTGTTTAAAAAAGTCTTCACAGTCGTTGTTGGAAACAACAGATTTGCAAGTTTGGCGGCTTGTGAATCTCTTAGGAGCAATGGATTAAACACTTTGTTATTAACATCCACGCTGGAAGGGGAAGCCAGACACGTTGGAACAGTGCTAGCCTCAATAGCCCGTGAAATCTCCATCTCTCAAAATCCCGTCTCAAAACCAGCGGGCATCGTTGCCGGAGGGGAAACCACAGTAACCGTTAAAGGGAAAGGCTTAGGTGGAAGAAACCAAGAGATAGCCTTATCAGCCGCCTTAAAGCTTGAGGGAATGAACGGGGTGGTTCTAGCTTCCCTCAGCACAGACGGGGTGGACGGACCAACAGACGCCGCTGGAGCGATAGTTGACGGAAAAACCTTAGAAAGAGCCGCGAATAAAGGATTAAACCCTGAGGAATTTCTAGCTGAAAACAACTCCTACAACTTCTTTTCAGAACTCGGAGACTTAATCTTCACGGGTCCAACTGGCACAAACGTCAACGATGTTTCGGTTATAATAGTTCTGTAAAGGAGAAAGAAATGAGAGTAACCATAAAATTTTACGGAATTTTTAGAGGCGTTCTAGGAAAAAACAAGTTTGTGTTTGAAATCAAGAATGAAGACACGGTCTCACTCAGAGAGCTTGTGAACAAAATGACCGATGACATACCCAAAATCAACAAAGTTCTGATAGACCCGGAACTTGAAGACCCTAGGCCTAACGCGCTCATTCTTGTGAATGGAAAGGAAATCAGTGTTTTGAACGGTTTAGAAACACTGATTAAGGATGGAGATGAGGTAGTTTTCATCTCAATTTTACATGCAGGGTGAAAGTGTATGAGGCTTTACGCTGTTAAAACAAGAGTCATAAAAGCCCGTGACAACCTAGTTGATGTGATTCTCGAATCTTTAAGGGATCAGAGCTTAAAAATTGAAGATGGAGACATACTGGCTTTAGCGTCGAAGGTTGTGGCTTACGCTGAAAACCGCATATTGAAACTTGAAAACGTTAAGGCTTCAGAAGAAGCGAGAAAGCTTGCAGATAGATTTTCGTTGACACCGGAATTTGCAGAGTTAATTCTCAGGGAGGCGGATAGAATTTACGGAGGGGTTGAAAACGCGGTTTTAACTCTTAAAAACGATGTGTTGACAGCGAATGCGGGAATAGATAGAAAGAACACGCCTGAGGGGTTCGTTGCGTTATGGCCGAAGCATGCTAAAGAAGCAGCGAAGCGTCTTAAGGAGGAAATTATGCGGAAAACTGGTAAGAACGTGGCTGTTTTAATTGTTGACAGCCGATTGACACCGTTGAGGATGGGCACTACAGGTCTGGCCTTAGCTGTCGCAGGATTTAAACCAGTAAAGGACTGCAGAGGAGAAGGAGACATCTTTGGAAAGCCGTTGATTATCACGCGTCATGCCATCGCAGACGATCTGGCTTCTGCAGCACATTTGTTGATGGGTGAGACAACGGAGAAAACTCCGGTGGTTTTGATTAGGGATGCCCCCGTTGATTTCGAAGACCGCGTTTATGGTTCAGAGGATATGATGATACAGTTCGATCGGTGTATTTTCATGGGAACCTTTAACATTCAATGAGAAGGCATCAGGTTTGCAGACGTTAAAACCTTGTAAAGTGGAACTCCGATGAAGGTTGCGCCTAACGCTATGAGCGTTCTTTCTACAGGGTAAATCCATGTGAGAACCTGCCATGCAACGGCCCAAGCGTTGACATCAGCCATGAAAACAGGCCAAGAGATAAACTCGAAGGTTAGAGAACCGGCGATTTGGCCGGCTAACGTGGATGTTAATGAAAAAATGAAAAAGGAAAAGATAAGTCTTGAACTATCCTTGTTGAAATGAGGTTGTATCGTTTTTAGAGCCTTGGACTGTAAGGGTGAGGCTAAGAGGAGAAGGCCTAATGTTTGAAACCACATGAATGGTGGATAAAGCCAAACTGGACCGATAAAGGGGTAAAACCCGAAGAAGAAGAGAAGCGAGAAATACGTGAATATGCAAAGGCTTCGCTTGTTCAGAGAAAGCATTCCAGCGAAAAAGGCTGTTGTTACACCAGCTGCGAAGCTTGGCGGGGAGAAAATTCCGGAGAAAAATCCGATGATTCCGCCTAGGATTGTTGAGGCTGCACCTAAGTATGGTCCGAGAATTAACCCGATAATCGGCGCCGTGATTGCTGCGAAGGTTATGGCTTTGGTTGGTAGACCAACTATTGGAAAGGCGGGTAGGAAACAGAAAACGGTGTAGAGAGCCGTAAAGCATATGATTAAAGCCACGTTTTTGGCTGTTAACGGCTTGTTTCTCTGCATGTTTTCATCACGGCGGCTGTGGTTCTGTTCCAGAACCTTATGAAGAGATGTTCATTTATTATTTTGGTTCTTTGTCATTGTTAGAGATGGAATCGTAGTAACGGCTGCTTACTTGGAAGATGTGGATGCGGATATGGTGGAGGAAAAGGCACAAGAGGGAGAGCGTGTATATTAAATTACATGCCGAGTGCCATAATCACGTTGACAACGGATTTTGGATTGAGAGACCCTTATGTGGCGGAGATGAAAGCCGTAATTTTAAGCATAAACCCAAACGTGACGATTGTTGACATAACGCATCAGATAGAAAAGTTCAACATAAGGATGGGTGCTTACATCTTGGCTGCTGCAACACCTCATTTTCCGAAAGGCACCATCCACGTGGCTGTTGTAGACCCCGGTGTCGGAACGAAAAGACGAGCTATACTTGTTCAGACAAAAGGTGGCTATTTTATCGGACCGGACAACGGTGTGTTGATGTTGGCTGCGAGAAATCAGGGTGTAAGGCACATTTACAGAATTGAAAATCCGAAGTTTATGCTTCCAAGGGTTTCGGACACTTTTCACGGGAGAGATGTCTTTGCTCCTGCGGCAGCCTACTTGGCGAAAGGTGAGTTGCCATCCAAGTTTGGTTCTGAAATACGCGATGTTGTGATGCCTGTGTTTGCGAAGATAATGAGGCGGAAAGGCGTGTTGATTGGTGAGGTTATACATGTGGATGATTTCGGCAATGTGGTGACAAATTTCGGTGAGAAAGAACTTGAATTTTTGAAGGGGAAGGAGACGGTTAACATTAGACTCAAGGGTGTTAGGTTGAGGTTTAAGCTTTGTAGGGCTTACGCGGATGTTAAGCCGCAGGAGCCATTAGCAATCTTTGGAAGCCACAATTTTCTCGAAATATCGGTTAACCAGGGAAACGCTGCAGAGAGGTTTGGGGTGAAAGTTGGGGATAAAGTCGCAGTTTACACGGCGTAACTAACTTGAAATTTATGGGTGAATTTTGCTTAAAACCGATAGACCCCCCTAGGTTTTTCTGCATGAGACCTTAACGTTTATTGTGGCTTATCCGTTTTTACCAAGTCTTTCAGTCTGTTAATTCCGTCGATTTCCTTTATGAAGTCTGCCACGCTCTTTGGAACGAGTTTTTCCCAGCTTTCCCCCTTCAGCAGTTCTTCTCTGACTTCCGTTGAAGAGTAAAACTTCCGCTTGTGGAAGGGTATGGACTTAACTTTGTATCCGGCTTCCATGAAGAGGCGGCGGGTTAAGGGTTCGTTGGAATAGACAACGTCAAACTTAGGTGTGTAACCCTCAACGGATGAAACCCACAGCATGTGTAAGTGCACGTCTGGCACTGGCACAATCCAAATCTTTGAGCAGTCAACTCCAGCCTCTTCCAAAGCCTTACGAACCATCACCAACCGTTCACCAGCCGTGAAGGGGTTGTTCCTTCTGTGGCTGTATTGAGCGCTGCCTATCACTATCACGAGTTCGTCAACTTTTTTCAAGACGTATTTTATCGCGGCGAGATGACCGAGATGAAACGGTTGAAATCTGCCGACGAAAAGTCCACGGGTAACCATCAAACCATCTCTGAAAACATTATTAGATGATTAACAATTAACATTTACCCTTCTCCCAGTCTTTTCAGAACGAACTCAACAGGGAAAACCAAAAGTTTTTCACCATCCACTGAAACTTCACGTTTCGCGGTGCAGCCTCTCCGTTCACGCTTCAGAATCTCAAGCTTCACGTCTGGACGTGAACCGTACCCGCCTAGTTTAAAGTCTGAACGGACAACCCTATGACATGGAACAATCAGCACAAAAGGATTTGAAGCCATGACGCGCCCAACAGCTCTCGGGCTTCCACCAGCTGCCTTGGCAACCGAACCGTAAGAAGCCACGTATCCGACGGGAATCAGAGAAACCGTCTTAATCACTTTTTGTGTGTAGCTTGAAAGATGCTCCATCGCCAAAGCGAAATTATGAGAAACGTTTTTTCCATCATAAATGTCCTTTAACAAAGCTATAACACGTTCAGCGAAAGATGAGGTTTTTTCCCGCTGTTGAAACGGCACGTCATAGGGTATGTTCTTCAGAAGACTCTGCAACACGCTCTTTTCGCTGAAGGCAAATGTTGTAACGTAAAGCCTTCTATCATCAGTCGCAACACCGAACCAAGTGTTGTCTCTTTTCTCCGTGTAAAGATTTATCATAAGCATCACTTTTAGTAAGTTATTACATGAGTAAGTTTAATAGTTTGACTTACACATATCAACGAAAAGGTGAACGGAATGGAAAGGCAAGGTCAACAATCTCAATATCTCTGGATTCCAGGGGCAACAACCGTTGGAGTTGTATGCCGAGACGGAGTGATTTTGGCTTCTGAAAAACGCGTTTCTTACGGATACTTGGTTGTCAGCAAAGGAGGAAAGAAGGTTTTCAAAATCACAGACCACATAGGTGCAGCTTGCGCGGGACTTGTTTCAGACATGCAAATCCTCATAAGAGAGGTTGAAGCCTACGCAAACCTCTACGGTTTAGACGTGGGCAGACCAATATCCGTGAGGTCAGCTGCAAAACTCATGTCCAACCTGCTTTTCAATCAGAGACTAGCGCCGTTGATTACGCAGACAATCGTCGGCGGGATAGACGATGAAGGAGCATCGCTCTACGTGTTAGACATCCTAGGCTCCGTGATACCCGACAAATACGCAGTTGTAGGCTCTGGAACGGAAATAGCCGTTGGAGTTCTTGAGCAAGGATATAAGGAGAACATGTCTATGGAGGAAGGGAAAGACCTCGTCGTCAGAGCGGTTAAATCAGCCATAAGCAGAGACATAATGAGCGGAGACGGAATAGACTTCTTGTTAATAACAAAGGATGGAATCAAAGAGGAATCCATGAAATTCTAAGACTTCAAGATTTAAACCCTAAATCAAACATAACGTCACTATTAAAGGGGAAAAGCCAGTGTCGCTTCAGCTAAGCCTTGAAGAGGGAGAATTTCTAGTTAAACTTGCAAGAAAAGCCGTTGAAGAATACCTGAAAAACAGAAGCCGCATCAAAGTTCCAAGAGAAACTTCTGAAAAACTTCTGAGAAAATGCGGAGTTTTCGTAACCATAAACAGTGTAAAGAAAGGGAAAAAGGAACTGAGAGGGTGTATAGGATTTCCTTACCCAACGACACCATTAGCCGAGGCAGTTATCGATGCCGCTATAAGCTCAGCAACCCAAGACCCTAGGTTTTATCCGGTTTCACTGAACGAACTTGACAGCCTAGTCTTTGAGGTGAGCGTGCTCACCCCACCGCAGAAGGTGAATGTGGAAAAACCAAGCGAATATCCGTCGAAGATTAAAGTTGGAGAAGACGGGTTGATTGTTGAGAGAGGAGTGTTCAAAGGGTTGCTTCTACCTCAAGTGCCTATTGAATGGAAATGGGATGAAGAAGAATTCTTATGCCAATGCTGTGTCAAGGCTGGCTTACCTCCGGATTGTTGGTTGATGGAAAACACGAAAATTTACAAGTTTCAAGCCATAATTTTTGAGGAGGAGAAGCCAAAGGGTGAGATAAAACGTAAAACCCTCGGCGGGAAATAGTTCAATGCGAGTTTACTTTTCTCCATGTGGAATAGGTCTAGGACATGTGGGAAGATGTGTTCCAATTGCAAAGAAACTCATGGAGAAAAACGTTGAGGTGCTCTTTTCCACGTACAGAGAAGGCGCATCCTACGTTGAAAAGGAAAAAATCCCCCTCATAAAGGCTCCGCCGATAGGGTTTCAAGTTAAACCGGATGGAACAATAGACTTCAGACAAACAGCTGTTAATCCGGGACCCTTCTTTGCATCCTTCACTCTTTTGGAACAAATCAACGCGGAGTTAGAGGCTATCGAAGGTTTTAAGCCTGACGTTGTGGTTTCAGACTCAAGGGTTTCGCCTTTACTGGCTGCAAGAATTTTGGGCATAAAGAGAATCTGCATCCTAAACCAGTTTCAAGTGATAATTCCGAGGAAAAAACACTTCTTACGTTTGGCAAGATTCGCGGACTCTATAACCTTAGCTCTTATCGGAAAAATGTGGACCACTGGAAACCTCGTGTTAATACCCGATTTTCCCCCACCATACACGATAAGCAAGGGAAACCTAAACATTCCAAAGGCTTACGGAAAACGCGTGAAACTTGTAGGACCAATTCTTTCAACCCGTCCAGAAGAACTGCCAACAAAAAAGGAACTGAGAAAAAAGCTGAAACTGCCCATGGACAAGCTTGTAATTTTTGCGCCTATAAGCGGTCCAACAAGGGAAAGAGCGTTTCTAATTGGAATTTTAAGGAAGATATTCCTCAATTTTCCAGACAAATACGAAGTTGTCATGTCCCTCGGCTACCCAAACACAGATTCTAAACCTATATGCCATGGCAATTTGACAATTTACAAGTGGATTCCGAATCGTTTCGAATACTTAAAAGCCTCAGATTTGGTTATAAGCCGTGCTGGACACGGAACTTTAACTCAGTGCCTAGCCTATGGCAAACCGATGATAATTATTCCAACACCAAGCCACACAGAGCAGCTCAGCAACGCTAAACAAGCTAAAGATTTAGGCATAGCGAAAGTCATTCTACAAGAAGGATTGTCCAAGAAAAAACTGTTGAACAAAATTGAACAGACTTTAAAGAATGGAACCCTTCAAAGGCTTGAGAAGATTCAAGAAGAGGTTCTTCAATACGACGGCTTGGAAAAAACTATCAGAATAATAAGCGAAATGGCAGAAAAACGCTAACAAAATTCTGCTCACATCACATAACAAATATTTTAAGCTAAACGATTAGAACTAGAAGTATGTTCTTACCACGCAAAATTCTGGAAGAAAAACTTCGAAGCATACTAACGGAAGATTTAGGAAAGGGCGACGTAACAACAATGTTGCTCATTCCAGCTGACAGCACCGCAGAGGCGGAGGTAATAGCCAGAGAAAGCGGAGTTATAGCGGGAGTTGAAGAAGCAGAAGTTTTAGCGGAAAGCCTAGGCTTAAAGGTTGAAAACCTAGTTTCAGACGGGGAAGAAGTGAAGACAGGAAAAGTTTTGATGAAAATCTCTGGAAAAACGAGGACAATATTGGCAGCTGAACGCACAATTCTAAACATACTCTCACGAATGAGTGGGATAGCCACAGCCACCAGGAAACTTGTGAACAAGCTCAAGCGGAGGAAGCTCAAAACAAGAGTTGCATGCACAAGAAAAGTTGCACCAGGACTTCTATACTTCGACAAGAAAGCTGTCCTAATCGGCGGCGGAGACACGCATCGTTTATGCCTAGACGACATGATTCTGATAAAGGACAACCACATCGCGGTTGTTGGAAGCGTTGAAAAAGCCGTTAAAACCGCCAGAGAGAAAGTTTCGTTCAGCAAGAAAATAGAGGTTGAGGTTACAAGGGTTGAAGATGTCTTAAAAGCGGCGAAGGCTGGAGCGGACATAATAATGCTGGACAATTTTCACCCGAAACAGATAGAGAAGGCTGTGAAAACACTTAAAAAATCAGGTTTCTACGGAAAAGTGCTGCTTGAGGCAAGCGGTGGAATAACAGCTAAGAACATCCTAGAGTTCGCATCAACAGGAGTTGACGTAGTGAGTTTAGGGGAGATAACGCACAGCGTAAAAGCATTAAACATAAGTTTAGAAATAACAAAAACGGAATAAACTCAGGAACCTAAAAGTGACAGAAAAGCGACTTCTATAACAGCGCCAACCAGCAACAACACTGCGCATAAAGCTATGAACATACATGTGTTCCTGATTTCACTTCTACCTCTACGTTGTATAAGACGCCAAGTCAGCCAAAAACTTTCAGCCATAGCCACAGAATACGCCAAAAACTCCAGCCACGTGAAGGGAAAGAGAAACAGCAGGAAAAACACCAGCAGAGGATTCGCTTGGTTATAACTGTCTGCAGCTATTACAACACCTGTGCTGTACAGCACGTAACATTCAAAGGCAGGTCCCGCTATCGGAACAAAACCCGCTAAACACATCATGAAATTGTTTCCAAAAATGAAAGAAACTTGCTGAACACTTTCCAAACTGTTTACTGTCTCACGCGTTTGGTTAAGCTCTTTGCCTAGGGTATCCGCGTCTTCAGCGCTGAGTGGAGTTAGCACGCCAGCTATGGTTATAATTATAG
The DNA here is from genome assembly GCA_003601785.1 of Candidatus Bathyarchaeota archaeon. Taxonomy (GTDB): domain Archaea; phylum Thermoproteota; class Bathyarchaeia; order Bathyarchaeales; family Bathycorpusculaceae; genus PIYA01. Next base: position 9,011 of record PIYA01000001.1, on the reverse strand, counting down.
CGAGTAAGAAAAAAGCTATGATAGCCAATATTCTCTTCATCTTCGGTGTGAAGCCTTCCCAGAAGCGGAACATTTCAAACACCTAACTTCAGTGTTTAGGCTTTATTTCTAAGGCTCTAAACCCTCTTGCACACGGATTTAAGATTTCTGAAATATTAACCTTTTTCAAGACCTCTCCCACGTCTTTAGCATACCCTCTGACATCATGCTCCGCAGCTATAAGCGAGTAAAGATACACACCACTCTGATCCATTCTGGGTTGACATTTAGATGGCAAACCAAGCAGCAACGTTTTGTCTTCCTTAACAGCTCTTTCTGAAGCGTACAAGATTGAGTATGCTCCAGCGGTTAGCTCGGCGATTCTCACTGGAACGCTTTCTTTCCCTATGGCTAAGACTTCGATTCCATGTTCTCTCGTTATTTCACCTGCTATTTTCCGTAACCTTGGAAGAATCTTCAGCAAATGTCTCCTCGCCCTACTTGAAACCCTTATGTCTCCGAGTTGAATCGCAGATAACCTTTCAAGAGGGACAGCGCCCAAGGACATGTCTAAATGCACAACATCCGCCCTAACATTTTTCAACAAGTCTCTGCAGAGTTCAGCTTCGTGAACCACAAGTTCATGCCCGTCTTTAGCTTCTACAAATAGTGGTTCAGCCAGACGTTCGTCGGGTTCTCTATAAGGCGGATTAACAAGAACAGATGCAACCGCAACGATAGACAAGGGTTCAAAATCAGCGTTTAATATGGCGGAAGCGGAATCCGCCGCAACAATTCTCAAACGTTTCACCTTGTTCTAGTTGGGTTTAAAGAATTTATTGTTTGTCAATCCTCAGTTTTTAAACGCATTCCCAAAACAAAAATCTCTGAGCTTCTAGCCCGGCTTGCCTCGGGTTTTATTATCTTCACCGTTTCAAAGTGCTTCTTCACTTTCGCTATGAAGTCGTTGAGCATATCTCCTTGGAAAACCTTCACGAAAAAGTTTCCATGAGGTTTAAGCGTTTCTAAGGCTATCTTCAAGGCTTGCTGCGCCAGGTCTATCTGGCGGGCGTGATCTACCTCCCATATTCCAGAAATGTTTGGAGCAGCGTCGGAAATTACAACATCGGCTTTTCTTGGAATAAGCTTCAAAATCTGCTGTGGCGTGTCTTCCTCGGTTATGTCCGCTATTATCGTTTTAACGTTACGCTCTGAAAAAGGCTCAATATGTTTGACGTCAACTCCTAAAACAAAACCTTTGCTTCCAACAATTTTCCTCGCAGCTTGAATCCATCCACCCGGCGCCGCACCCAAATCGACGACAACGTCGCCTTTTCTGATGAAACGATATTTTTTTACCGCTTGAAACAGTTTGTAAGTTGCCCTTGAACGATATTTTTCCTCTTTAGCCTTCCTGTAATAGTAGTCTCTCTTGCGCTCCTGTATCCAAGCTTTAGGCAAAATTAACTGTCACCTAACGTTGCGGATTCTTGTTCAGCTATCTGCAGAAGCCATTTCGTGAGTTTTTCACAGTTCCACGGTGATATGGAACCCGACGGACTGCATCTTGAACTGTCCGGACACAACAGGCATGGACAGTCTATTATAGAGTTTATTGAAGCTGGAAGCCTTTTAGGGTAAAGCCTATAAGTCCATCTTCCGTTGCAAAGTTCCCTTTCTCTTCGAATCAATCCTCGGTTTTCCAGTTTTATGGCTATCCTAGAGCCTTCCCTACTGCTCGCTCCAAGTTTACGCCACAATTCCGATTGAAGAACACCTTCATGCCCGGTGTTCACTATGAATTGTAGAGCCTTCTGTTCTAAATCGTTGTGTTTTGGCATCTGTCTGTCAGCCTTCATTAATATATATGCATGTTTACCGATAAAAGTTGTATGCTGAAGGGTTGAAAATGAAGGGAGAAGAACCCGCATCTAAATCAGCAAGAACGGTGAGAAACTGCCTAAGGAAAAAAACAATAGCAAGAGAAACACTAAAGACTATGCACGGAAAGTCATCAGAATACAAGAACCTAAAAGGAAGGAATAGGGTGATTCCATGAAAACCGTTCTTGTAAGTGGATTTTTTGACCCCTTACACAGAGGCCACATCGAGTATTTCAGGGAGGCCAAGAAACTCGGTGACAAGCTCATTGTTCATGTTCACAGGGATGAGTGCTGCGTTAAGAAGAAGGGTTACTGTTTTATGCCGCTTGAAGATAGGAAAGCCGTTTTAGAGGCGATTAAATACGTTGATGAAGTTGTTGTCTGTGGAGAAGACTGTGATTTAACGGTTGCCAAAGACCTTGAAAGGATTAAGCCCGACATTTTCGCTAAGGGAGGAGACCGAACATTAGAAAACCTACCGAAAAGCGAGGTTGAAACTTGCAGAAAGTTTGGCATAGAAATTGTTTTCGGTGTTGGCGGTGGAAAGGTGCAGTCAAGCTCGTGGCTTGTCGACAAGTTTAGGAAGGCGAAATTGAAAAGTGAAGGTTGAAAAGTAACTTGACGATGGAAAAATATTGTCTGGGCATAGAGAGCACCGCTGACGATTTCAGCGTCGGAATAGTAACTTTCAAAGGCAAAGTGCTGGCAAACATCATAAGCGCATACATGTCGGAAGAAGGGGGAATCCACCCGCGAGAGGCAGCCAGACATCACGCGATTGCGGCAAACAAAACCATCAGAGAAGCGTTTGAAAAAGCGCAAATAAAACCGCAGGATTTAACCGTTATAGCTTTTTCTCAAGGTCCAGGGTTGGGTCCGTGTCTTCGCACAGGAGCAACCGTGGCTAGAGCCTTAGCCTCTTATCTTGATGTTCCACTTGTGGGGGTCAACCACTGTGTCGCCCACATCGAAATAGGAAAGTTGGCAACCAAGGTTAAGGACCCGATAACACTTTACGTTTCCGGAGGAAACACGATTGTCTCAGCCTTCGATTCCGGTCGCTACAGAATTTTCGGTGAAACTTTAGATATAGCCCTCGGAAACTGCTTGGACGTTTTTGCAAGGGAGGCTGGACTGAGACAGAGAGAGGGGATGCCGTTCGGAGCCGTTGTGGAAAAGCTCGCTTCAAAAGGAAAGAAGCTTGTTCTGTTACCTTACACCGTTAAAGGCATGGACATGTCCTTCAGCGGGTTGTTAACAGCCGTGGTTAACCTCTTAAAAAGGGGAGAGTACAGGCTTGAAGACCTATGTTACAGTCTTCAAGAAACAGCCTTCTCCATGGTCACAGAGGTCACGGAGAGAGCCTTAGCACACACTGAGAAGAAAGAAGTCTTGCTGACGGGTGGTGTTGCGGCGAACAGGAGACTGCAATCCATGATTGAAGCGATAGCTGAAGAGCATGATGCGAAGTTTCAGGTTGTGCCGAAACAGTTTGCACTGGACAACGGAGCCATGATTGCGTGGACGGGGGTGCTAGCCTACAAGCATGGGATAGTTACACCTATTGAGAAGAGTTTTGTGAAGCTGAGGTGGAGACTGGACAGGGTTGAAGTTCCATGGGTGAAATGAAAACTCCAGTTTTGATCAAGAAGGGAGCTGAAGCCAGCCTTTACCTCGCCAAGTGGCATGGAAGAAAAGTCATCATGAAAAAACGTTTACCGAAAAAGTATCGCCTATCAAGGCTTGATGAACAGATTCGAACATACAGAACCGCCCACGAGCCAAGGCTTATGCACGAAGCGAAAAAAGCCGGGGTGCCGACACCGATAATATTTTTGGTTGACATGAAAAAAGCCACAATAATAATGGAGTTTGTGGATGGAAAACAGGTGAAACAGCTGCTAGACGAAGTTTCAGAGAGTCAAAGACGACAATTATGCCTCAAAATAGGTGAGTTGATAGGGAGGCTTCATAAGCACGGGATAATTCACGGGGATTTGACGACTTCAAACATGATTTTGGATTCGGATGGAAAAATTTTCTTTGTGGATTTTGGACTGGGTGAAAAAACAAGCGAGCTTGAAGCGAGAGGGGTTGATTTACACCTTATGAGAAGAGCCTTAGAAAGCACCCACTTTAGATTCGCTGAGGAATGTTTCAACGCTGTGATTGAAGGCTACTCTAAAGTTTTAGGCGACAACGTTACGAAAAAGGTTTTAGATAAAATTGGGGAAATAGAGAGGAGAGGAAGATACATAGCAGAAAGAAAAGAGGAGGCATAAAATGATTAAAACCGTTTGGTGCGTCACGTTTTACGTCTCAAACCTAGAAAAAGCCGCAGAATTCTACGAGAAAACGTTAGGTTTAGAAAAGAAGTATGAATATCCAAGCTACGTAGGATTTGAATGCGGCGGAGTTGAGATAGGATTGGTTCCAAAGCTTAAAGAGGGAGAAAGAGTGAGCCATAGGTCACCCTCGGTTGAATTTCTTGTGGATAACGTTGAAAGGTTCTACGCTGAGCTGAAAAACAAGGGAGTGAAAATCGTTAAAGAATTACATGAAGAGCCTTGGGGTGGAAGACAGGCAACGTTCACAGATCCAGACGGCAACGTTTTAGAAATTGTCCAAATAGACTGGGAAAAATATTTTGAAGCCTCGGCTAAAGGCGCCAAAAGCCGTGAATCCGCATGAGTTTTCGGTTGAAAGGCAAGTTCATATTCTTCGCAACCAACAACATTAACAAGTTCAACGAAGCCCGTGTGTTATTGGCTGATTACGGAATATCCGTGGGTATGCTCAGAGTTAAAAGTTTAGAAATCCAAAGCGAAAGCCTGGAAGAAATAGCGAAAACAAGCGTTACAGAAGCCTTCAAAAGATGTCATTTACCACTGATAGTTGAAGACGCGGGACTGTTCATCAAAGCCTTAAACGGTTTCCCAGGACCATACGCTTCTTACGTTTACAAAACCATAGGAAACAAAGGTGTCTTAAAACTGATGGAGAATGTGGAAGACAGAGAGGCAAAATTCCAGTCTGCGATAGCGTATTACGCTGAAGGATTAAAGTCGCCAATATGCTTTAAGGGGGAAGCCGTTGGGGAAGTAACAAAAGTGGAGCGTAAAGGAAAAGGCAAATCTGGTTTCGGTTTCGATCCGATTTTTAAACCCGTTGGCAGCGACAAAACGTTCGCAGAGATGACCACAGCGGAGAAAAACAGGTATTCGCATCGTGCAAAGGCTTTACGCAAATTCGCTGAATGGTATAAACATCAGCAATAGTTTTAAATATCCGTCTATCCTCGCTCATACAGAACTCAAAGTGATAGGAAAATGCCTAAGAAGGAAAAGGGAAAGTCTCATTCAACAAGACCCGTCAGCAAACGCCCTCCAAGCTGGTGTAAGTATCAACCAGAGGAAGTGGAAGCGTTAGTCATAAAACTTGCAAAGGAAGGACATCCACCAAGCCGTATAGGAACCATCCTAAGAGACCAATACGCGATTCCTCTGGTAAAACCCATAACCGGAAAATCGATAACCCAGATACTGAAAGAGGCGGAGCTGGCGCCGACGATTCCAGAAGATTTGGGAAACCTGATAAAGAAAGCTGCAAGACTTACAGCGCACTTGGAGAAAAACAGGAAAGACTTACACAACAAGAGAGCATTACAGATAGTTGAAGCAAAAATCCACAAGCTCTCAAGATACTACAAACGTGAAGGCGTTTTACCTCCAAACTGGAAGTATGAACCGAAAAAATCCATCATAACCTAATTGTGGTAATCATGGCTTTAAGCGAAAGCCAAACCGAGAAGTTTCTAGATTCAGCCAAACAAGCAGCTGAGACAATCCTAGAAACCGTTAAAGAAGACGGCTTCATTCACGTTTTCTCTCACTTAGACGCTGACGGAATCGCTGCCGCTGGAATCATGGGAAAAGCGTTATGGAGACTTGACGCGAGATTTTGCATAAGAATAACCCAATGGATTAACGACGAGCTTGTCGAGGAAGTTCTCTCCGAAAAACCTCAGCTGATAGTCTTCACGGATTTGGGAAGCGGATACATCGACTTATTGAAGGAGAAGCTTTCAGACTTCAAAATCGTGATTTTAGACCACCACCAAGTAAGCGGTGAACAAGCGGCAAACTTTGTTCATGTAAATCCGCATTTGCTGGGGATAGATGGGGCGAAAGACGTCAGCGGCGCCGGCGTCACATACTTTGTGGCAAAAGCGATGGATAAAGAAAACGTTGATTTGTCGCCTATAGCTGTTGTCGGAGCCCTCGGAGACTTACAGGACAAGTATGACCAGAGGATGCTTGGAGGGTTAAACGAGAAAATAGTTGAAGACGCGAAGACGACTGGCTTGTTAACCGTTGAGAAAGACTTGATATTCTTCGGAAGGGAAACCCGCCCGATACATAGAACATTAGCATCTACAACCAACCCGTTCATCCCAGGCATAAGCGGAGAAGAAGACAAAAGCCTAGCTTTTCTGGTAAGCTTAGGTATAAAGCCGAAGTTCGGTGATAAATGGCGAGCCTTGAGAGACCTGTCAGAAGAAGAAAAGAGAAAATTATGCTCAGCCCTAGCAGACTATTTAGTTTCAAAAGGTTTACATTTCGAAGCGTCAAACCTCATAGGACACGTTTACATACTAAACCGTGAAGAACCATGGACACCTCTCAGAGACGCAAGGGAATTCGCGGTCTTGCTGAACGCCACAGGTAGAATGGACAAGCCTGGTCTAGGAGTCGCCATATGCATGGGTGATAGAAGCTCAGCCTTTGAAGAGGCGGAAAAAGTGCTGGAAGAGTACAGAAGAACAATCAACAAATATCTCGGATGGATTATGGAAAAGCCTGAGAGAATTAGAGAGTTGGAAAACATCTATGTTGTCTGCGGTGAAGACGTGATAAAAGACAAGATAGTTGGCGCGGTGTCCTCAATCCTCTCAATGAGCCTGCCGAATCCGGAAAAACCTTTGATAGCCTACGCCAGCTTGGAAGAGGAGGGGATAGCCAAGTTCTCGGCGAGAACAACGGACACCGTGGTAAACAAGGGTGTAAACTTGGGAGAAATCATGGAGGTTGCGGCGGAGAAATGTCTAGGGAAGGGTGGAGGGCACAACATAGCTGCTGGAGCACAGGTTCCCATAGAAAACGTTGAAACTTTCATAAAGCTCGTCAACGACGAGCTTGTTGGAAAACAGTTGAGAGGCGAGAAAGTTGGAGGCTGAAATAAAACTAGAATATGATGATGCTAAACGAGCAAAAGCCATCGCGGAAGCCGTTTCACCTGACAACTTCAAAACACCAAGCGGCTTAACCGTCAAAACAACACAGAAAGGAAAAAGCGTTGTCACAAACATAAAATGCCGAAGGAAGCTTCCAACGTTCATAGCTACAATCGACGACCTCTTATTCTGCGTTTCAGTAGCGGAGAGAACACTGCAAACAACCGACAAACTCAAGTGAAAAGTTCAGCTTACCAGAATTCTTAAAATAAGCAACAAAAACAAATAATACAAAGATGGAAAACCTTGAAAAGAAAAGTATTCTACCTTTTATTCTTGATAGTTGTCATTATTCTTTTCACATGGACGGTTTCTGTTAAAACCAGTCTAGCTTCTGAAGAAAACAGCAAGTCTGATTGCTTAGGATTTGTAGTCTTTGTTAAAGAGTTATTTGAAGATGTTACAACAGCAACCGGTTACCGCTATAACGCAACGGATAATCAAGGTTACGGATTGGATACGATTAAAATCATACAAATCTCAGAACGCGCCTATCTTGGTGTCCATCACTACAATATGTCCCATCTTTATCCAGAGAGTGGAATAGGAAATGTTGTAAGGCTAACCAATTCAACAGATATGCTAAATTGGAATTTTGTCAGAACGCTTGAACAAAACGCTTCCCAACCAACTATCGCCAAAGCTCCAAACGGGGCTTACATCATCGCTTTCGAAAAAGAGGAAAATACGAGTTCGCACCTTAAGCTTCATTACTATTCAAATTTATCTGCTCTCATTCGTGGACCACCGAGTTTCACAATCAATATACCAAGAAACTTAAGTGAGAAGCATGAAGGTACACCAAACTTTTACAATATTACGGTGATACAAAATACGATGAAGGCTTGCATCGGCTTTCACTATGACAATACTACTGCTAATGCTGATGAGGTTGGAATAGGTCTTTTAACAGTTCAATTAAATAACCCTACGAATTGGACATGGCACCCTAAACCGCAAAAGGAATACAACGTGAAGTTGAGAGAAGAATGGAATGTTAAAGGTAACATTGGAGACAGAGATTACGGGCAAATTTTTGGAAAAAATTTCACGTTACAAGAGGGAAATCTTGAACCTCGATCACCAACTAATTTTTCCACTTGGAGAGTTTTTCTATACAACCATTTAATAAACAATTTCACTCTGCTTAACATAAAAACACATAAAGGATCTACCTCTTTTGGCAACCCAACGTTTACCTTTCTAAAATCTCCAAACGGAAACGACTGTGTCGTAGTGACTTGTTTTCTGTTTTCGGAAGGGGCGGAGAATGGTGAGGCTGGAGAACTGATTTTCTACAAGGAATTTAAAACAGAACCATTCAACCTAACATATAAAGGCAACACGTATTCTGTAAATGTAACTTCTAATTCTACAATCTCGAACTTCAATTTTAATGAAACTAAAAGAAGCATAAACTTCAACGTTTCCGGTTCAGATAGTTCTAAGGGTTATTGCATAGTTAAATTGCCGAACAATCTTACTCAAGATTTGTGGCACGGCAAGTTCACGGTTCTCTTAGATGGTAAGCTATTGCAATTTGAAAACTGGACGGATAGTGAAAACACTTACATATACATAAACTACACTCACTCAGAACATAAAATAACAATAATACCTGAATTTTCAACGCTAGCTGTTCTGGTTGACATTATCCTCGCCCCAGTTATCATAATAGTTAGGTTGAGAAGTAGACATGAAAAACGAGATTTCCATAATAATTCCCACATTTAAACGAAGATAATTAGAATCTTGCCAAAAGTCAAATTAGAGTAATTTTAAATAGCGAATTGATGGTAAAGTTAAAGGCTAAACTCATTAAACGCAAAATTACTTAATTAAAAGCAAAAGTGAAA
>PIYA01000035.1:2353-10274 GCA_003601785.1 Candidatus Bathyarchaeota archaeon | reverse complement strand
ATTCGAACATTCCATACACGCTTCTAGCCTTTTATCCATGCTACATCATGAACGATTTGCCAACCACAAGCAAGAAACAAGCATTAGAATGCAAGAAAGCGGCGGAAAAATATCTAAAAAACGTAAGAATAGGAAACATACACCTACTAACATAGTTTTTATAATTGCAAGTGTTCTGATTACAGTTTACTGCCTTTAAAGTTCGAGGAAAATACAGCATAATATGTTCGATTAGAGACACACAGCTTTAAATATACATAACTTTAAAAACCCAAAGGGAGATGGAAGGGTCATTGACAACCAGCCGGTTGTACAATTTTACCGCAAATTTAGTAAAAGTTTTCAAAATAAGAGGGCAAATTTTAGGCAAAGTAGATTTACAAAAAACTGTTTATTTCATGAAAAGATTCGGGTTAGATGTCCCATTTGAATTTAGATGGAATATCTTCGGACCTTACAGTTACGATTTAGCTCATTACTGTGCCTCTTTAGAAGTTGAAGGTCTATTGTTATATTCTGGAATTTATTCATTATCTAAGGAAAAGGCTAAGCTCTATTCTTCTCGTGTTGTCGATCAAAAAACTTTTGAAAGACTTAAGCAATTTTTTTCGGATGTCGATAAGATTTGTCAAACAAAAGGATATGATAAAGTTACTTTTTTAGAATGTTTGGCTTCTTTAGATTTTATAAATCAGAATTCGTCACAAAAAGAGCGCCGTAAGGAAAATATCTTTCTTCTATTACAGCTTTTAAAGCCAGAAAAAGCGAATATTTTCAAAAATATGAGAGAGGATGCCTGGAAACTTCTTCAACTCTTTGGTTTACTTAGTTAATGGTGAATTCTTATGGTACGTGACAAAATCAAATTTTTTCGTGATCCTATATATGGTTATATCGATGTGGATAAACGGTATTTGAAAATAATTGATTCACCGTTCTTTCAACGTCTTCGCAGAATAAAGCAATTAGCTTTCACCCACCTAGTATATCATGGTGCTGAACATTCAAGATTCGGACATTCATTAGGAACTTACCACCTTGCATCTGTTATAGCCAATAGGATACCTGGTCTTGTAAATGAAGAGATGCGAGATAACTTTCGCCTTGCAGCACTTCTTCATGATGTGGGTCATCCACCATGTTCGCATGCTTTTGAATCCGTGCTGGAGGATTTCTATACTAATAGCGCGCATGAAGATTATACCGAAGCGGTAATAATGCATAGTGAAATAGGTGACTATATAAATGACATAGGTGGAGATAAAAAAACAATAGTAAAACTAATAAAAGGACAATTTATCGACAAGCCAAATTTTGCATACTTGAACGATCTGCTTAGTTCTGAACTCGACTTGGACAGAATGGACTTTTTATTAAGGGATTCATATTATTGTGGAGTCCCCTACGGAAAATACGATATTGATAGGCTTCTGATATCACTGAAGTTGCATGAAAATGAAATAGTTGTACAAGAAAAGGGACGACATGCTGTAGAGAGTTTTATACTCTCACGATTTTACATGTATACGCAAGTGTATACACATAGAACTCGAAGAGCCTTTGACATAATGCTTAAAGCAATTTTTACAAAGGATATTATGAAAAATATAGATTACCCACAAGCAACATCCAGGGATATTAACAGGTTACTTGAATTTGATGATGCTTGGCTTTTAAATGAAATTAAAGAAATTGCTAAAACCAAAGGTACCGAAGCGAAAATTGCAAAACTCTTTATGAAAAGAGAGCAGATAAGAGCAGTGCTTGAGAAAATCGCGTATTACGATGTGGAAAATCGGTCAACTGACCCAACATTTTCAACAATAGACACGTTAGAGAGTTTCAAGGAAGAATTTGCACGTGAATTAAAAATAAATCAAGGTTTAATATTTTTTGACAGACCGTGGAAAGACCTTCCTTTTGAAAAAAGATATAGACAATATAGTTTTTTACAGGGGGACGGAACAAAAACAATAAAGATTCTTCTAGGAAAGGAAGCAAAGGATATAGCCTTTGATGTAAGTTCCTTAGCGTACCATCTATCTAGAAAACTTGCTCAAGTTATTCGAATATATACTTTAAAAGAAAAAAGGAAAAAACTAGAAAATGCTATTATCCGAAGACGCCCTGAACTAAAGGATTTGATAGTAAAGAAATCTTAATTGTTTGCTCAAACAGTGCTTGGTATTTTATCAAGCTCTATGTTAAGGAACGTTTTCTCCGCTCTGCTTAGACAGCATTTTAACCTTATGTTTCCTTGGAAACACTAAAATTACGTTAACTAGTCAGTAAAAATCTAGGGGGGTAGTCGATTTTAGGCTTGTCGAAGAGCCAAAAATTGACTTTTAGGTTATGCTGCCCAGAACGGTACTTTCTTTCTCATCAAATTCACATACTCGTTCAGCGTCTCCTGCTCCTCCATTGTCAATTTATCAACAAAAGTTGTTAACAGCGCCTTTGCATGAGCCTCCGGAACCTTCACGTACAAAACATCTTTCTCGAATATGTGCCTGCCAACCAATGGTTTGTCTATGGATATCGCCACTTGCATTCCTTGCCGTGCCTCTGGTAAAGCCTTGCCTTTCTCCTGAATCTGCTGTATCTCACCTACATCTTCCCCGTCCTTCGCCCTCACAAGCCTGTATTTCGGTTTTATCTTTCCAGCTAGGATTTCCACGCCGACTATAGCTGGTTTTGCCCTGCGGAAAACATAGCCTTCCAGAATTCGGATTTTCCCAGGCTTAATCAACGTTTCAAATTCTTTTTCAAGTTTTGCTTCCTGCTTGGTTCTAAGCCATGACAAGTAGTCATCCACTAAACGGTATATTATATTCTCATGGAAAATTTTGATGCTTCTGTTTTTCGCTTCCTCTTCCGCGTCGGGTAAAACCTTAACGTTGAAGGCTAAAACTACACCGTATAAGGGTTCATGTTCCTTCACAACTCCAGCCTCAACAACATCTCTTTTTGACACGTCGCCAACATCAGCTAAACGAATTGGCACACTGTTTCGTTTTAAGGCTTCAGCGATAGCCTCCAAAGAGCCTAAAGTGTCAGCCTTCAAAACCACACCATCGATGTCCGTTATAATCCTAATCTTCTCAATTTCTTCAGAAACAAGCTTCACATACTTTTGCGGGTCTTCCCCTTGAGGAACCGCGTATAAGGGTGCACCAGCCAGAGCACCCTCCAGCTCTGGAGCGGCAATCTTCACTCCAGCAGCGGCGGAAACGGAGTTAACGGAGGAGAACTTGTCTCTCGGATCTCTGATTTCATCCAAGGGTTTTGGAACAAGGATGGCTCTTATCCGTGTGACTATGGGTTTTTCCTTACCGCCCACAACTATTAGGTCGTCCTTACGTAACACGCCGTCATAGATTATGGTGTTCAGCGTCAAACCCAAACCAGGTTCTTCCTTAACTTCTAAAACTGTGCCTTTCGCTGGTCCTTCTGTTGTCTGCAGACGTTTCTTCAAATATTGCTGGGTTAGCCCAACGAGAACCATGAGCAGTTCGGTTATACCCTCACCTGTTTTTGCACTGGTAGGCACAACAGCCACCGTTTTTGTAAAGTCCTTTATACGGTCGAAACGGTCAGCCCTAAAACCTAGACGGGAGAATGTTCCAATAATGTCGTATATTCTGTTGTCCAAATCCTGTTTAACATAGGGGTTCTGCATCTGATAAGTCTTCAAAAAAGGCGTGTCAGGGTAAGATTTCCATCCTGGAATGCGGTCAATCTTGTTCGCGGCGACAAGGAAAGGTGTCTTACGAGCTTTCAAAACTTCTATACACTCGTAGGTTTGAGTTTCAAAACCCCGTAAAACGTCAATGACCAGTATGGCAATGTCGGCTACGCTTCCCCCTCTTCTACGCAGATTTGTGAAAGCCTCATGTCCAGGCGTGTCAACAACAAGCAAACCAGGAATCTCAATCTCACCCTTAACCATGGAAAGCAGGGAACCACACAGCTGCTTAAGCGTGTCCACCGGGAAAAAGCTGGCGCCAATGTGTTGTGTAATGCCTCCAGCTTCACGAGCCTGAACACTTGTCTTACGTATCTTGTCCAAAAGCAAAGTCTTACCAGTGTCCACGTGACCGAGAACGCACACAATAGGTTGACGAACAGGCATGTCACATACCCCCTTTAACAATAGGTTAGTCTAAATGGAGCATAACATCAGTCTTTTCGTATGATGAGTGTGCTTCAGAATAATAAAACTATTCGGTGAAACCTAAAAGTTCTTTCACTCCTCCGTTTTCGCAATGAGCAAAATCAAACCCAAAACTATGGGTATGGCGCTTAAGAACCCGAAAAATCCCGTGTAAACATCCAACGCTCCAGCGCTTGTAAACGTGTAGTACACTCCGAGGGCGCCCATTATGAGGAGTATCAAACCGAAGAATTTTTCAGCCGCTTTCAACCAAGGGCTTGCTTCTTCTTCACTCATTTGTTTAGCCTTCTTTATCTTCCAACATTTGCTTTCCTACATAAATTAAGAACGAGTTATTTTAAATTTCCCTTCAGCTAGCTTGTTTCTTCAAGCTTTGCGGGTAAATACTCATCTACAATGTATGTTAAACCGTACCTGCTGAAGGCTTCTTGTTCAGCTTTCCGCTTAATCTTCAAGAAGGTTTTGATTTCCCTCTGCCACAACGGGTCCTTGTAACGCGGGTCCCTCTGCAACTCGTAAAGCCTCTTCACATCTACGTCGTCTAACGGGTCTGTCGGCAGCTTGTAATTCACGATGTCTGTAGCCCACACTCCACTCCATTTAGCGTCGGGCGTCGTCAGCTCTCTTAGGTGAGCAGCGTTTGCAGAACCGGATATGATAACCATAGCTATGTGCATCCCCCAAGGGTCACCGTCCGTGAATATGTAAACCGGAAGCTTCAGTTCCCTGTTAAGCCTCCTGATGAAGTGTCTCGTTGCTCGTGGTGCTTGTCCAGCTGTTAAAACCAGTATCGCGTTAAATTTTTTATGAACGCTTTCCTCTATGAAACGCGTGAACAAACCACCCTTCTCTATGGCTATAACCTTGTCCGCTGTTGTCTTCACAAACTCAGCTGAAGTTAAAGCTGGTCCAATCATAACGCCGTCTGGATGAGAAGTCAGATTCAAACGTTTCCCCTCGTAGCCCGGCACCGTGTACTCTATCGTCAAGTCTCCGAAGACCGCTGAACGCTCCTCTGGGAAAATGTTGAAATCCTCACGTGAAAGCCCTAAAACAGTCTCCAAATCAGTTATTATATTGTTTGATTCCTGCTGATCTTTGAAGCTCATTTCATACGCTTGCGCGGAATAGTAAACATCCCTCAGAGTTGACGTTTTACGGTGCATCGTCAGTTCGTGGGAGAAAAACGCTGTCCAAACAAGCTGAGTGAAAGGTCTTAAATGGCGAATGTTACGGGCACTCCTCCGAACTTTTTTGCCTCCCAAAATGAACTGGCGAACATTTGGGTCATAGTAGATGTTTTCCGTTGAACGACTGGGCATCTCAATCGAGGGGAAAAATCCCTTATCCATCTGCTCGTATATTCTTGCTCCCAAACTTTCCAGACTTGTCAAAACCTCTTTTCTCTTCTCCATCACCAAACTTTTACGTCTCTTCCGTTCCAAACCTCCTCACACTCCTCAAAAGTTTCTTCACATCCGGAGCCTTCTCCTTACCGGCAAGTTGCGTTGAGAACTGGGCGATTTTCGGCAGGTATTTACTGAATATTCCCAGCCTCTTCTTTTCTCTGTACACGTGTTCTCTTCTCGTCAAGAAGCGTCGCAGTCGACGGGCAACCTCTCGCAGTCCATTAGCAATTTCCCTTCTCACCTCAGGTCTGTCCGCAATGAACTCTTTTCCAACCGTTTTGTACGGAACCTTTGTACTGCAGATGTGAACAAGTATTGCAATAGGCATGTCTGGTGCAACCTTATACCTACGCCAGTTCATCGAATTTATAACCCTCACCGAAACGTCGCTCGCCTCATCATATAAAAGTGGAATTCTGTTGGCGAACCGATAGATCACGAAGCCTTCTTTCTTGGGGATTTCCCCACCGTAAGCGATTGCCACCTCAACTATGAAGGGGTGTCCAGCGTAGGTTGCCGGTCTACGCTGATGAACAGCTACAAACTCAGGTTTCAACTCTTTAACTATGCCAGCTCTCAACAGGTTCTCTCCTAATGGTGACAAACAGCTCGCATCAGGTGGCAGAAACTCCTTGAACTTCTTCAGCATGTGCATGAGTCTAACTATTTCCTCGTGGGAAAGTCTCTTCGGGTTCTTTGATGGACGTATATTGCTGAACTCCAAGAATTTTTGAGCTGTCTTATCTCCAACTCTGTGAAAATGATACCTTAAGAATTCAAGCATGTTCCTGTATGGTGTAGCGTTTATGAGGCGTTGCAGAAGCTCCACATCCACGCCGTAGGGATGAGGTAAGGTTTCCTTCGGCGGATCAGGCATTTCAGTTGTAACTCTTGTGAACTTGTAAAGTCTGCCTTTAGGGTCTACGAACGTTAAATTCGCGTAAGGATTCACCATGGCTGTCTGTTTGAAGTATTCCAAAATTTTCGGCATAGCCCTAAAATAGTCACCTTCAAGGCTGAACTCAACTATTGTTCCCCGCCAACGCGTCTTGTTTATCATAATCTTCCTGTCAAGTATGAGCGGACGATTTCTTTGAATGTCAATCATAAGCTTGTATTTGTAGATCTTTGACATGCCAGTGCTGGAAATCACGCAAGCGGGTTTATGCGTTGTGATTTGCCCGTATAATATAGCCATTTTCCCGCCCAAACCGAAGGTTCCTCTCTGCTGTTTCAGCTTGTATTTTGAACCGAACAGTATCTGTCCGAAGGCTGAAGGGATATGTCTCGGCGGAACACCGATGCCGTTATCCTCAACTCTTAACCTATAGACTTGAGTGCCAGTGCCCACTGCACCTTCATAGGAAAGTCTAACATAGATGTCCGGTGGAATCTTAAGACTCTCAGCAGCGTCTAAAGAGTTTTCCACAAGCTCCCTTATCGCGGCGAAAATAGCTCTTGAAGGATTCGTGAAGCCAGCGATGTCTCTGTTTCGATAAAAGAAGTCTGCAGCACTTATCTCTTCAAAGGTCACCCGTGCCACTTAAGCCTCCACCAGACACCTCAATAACCGGTCACACATACGATATGTTCTGCTCACTCTTTAATTTAACTACGTTTTCAAAAAGCTTCGCTCACGGGACTCACAAAAAACAACAATTATTCAGCCAGAAGGAGCATAGTAATACTCTCCCAGTTCTTTCTGGTACTGGTCAAGCTTTGATCCTTCCTTGTTAACTCTGGGTCTCTTTGTGGTTGGGTCCCTTCTGAACGTAACCTGCATCTCTTTAAGGAACATGTTCATTCCTTCTCTTAGGCTTACAGGCGGATTGGCTGTTCCTTCAACTCCGGGTTTTCCCGTGAAAATCATGAGGCGGTCAGCTATGAAGTCTTGCGTAACCACGTCGTGTTCGACGACGAAGGCTGTGACGTTGTGGGCTTCAACAATCCTTCGAATGGCTCTCGCCATGTTCAATCTCTCTTCAACATCTAAGTATGCGCTTGGCTCGTCAAGCAGGTAGAGGTCAGCCTTACGGGATAGACAAGTGGCGATGGCTACCTTTTGCAGTTCACCACCGCTAAGTTCTGAGACGTTTCTGTCCAAGAGTAGATGCAGCTTTAACGGTTGGAGGATTTCTGTTTTGTACCAGCTTGAGGTGAAGCTTTCTTTGGCGACATCCTTCAGTAACTCTTGAACGGTTCCTTCATACTCCGCGGAAATGTATTGTGGCTTGTAGCTCACTTCAAACTTGCCGAGTTTTTTCCTGTTGTCAGCTTTTTCGATTCCAGCTAAAATCTTCACGAATGTCGTTTTGCCTATGCCGTTTGGTCCTAGAAT
>PIYA01000035.1:0-2346 GCA_003601785.1 Candidatus Bathyarchaeota archaeon | reverse complement strand
CCGATTATTTCTCCCCTTTTTATTTCTCCAGGCTGAACAACAAGCTTGAACTCTTCATATGTTTTCTCCATTTTCTTCCACTTCAACAGTGTTTCACCCGTTGCAAAACTTACCGTGGGCGGTTTTTCATGGAACACTATGGCTTCTTTTCTGAAACGAACATTCTCATCCTGTATGTAACCTTGCAAGTAAATGTTTATTCCAACCCTCACACCGTGAACATGGGAGACCACACCGTAGACACCTGGTTCTCCGTAGAAAATGCATATCTTGTCCGACAGATAATCTATTATCGCCAGGTCATGCTCCGCCACGATAACTGTTTTTTCGTCGTTTTTCAGACTTCTTATAGCTTTCGCAGTTTCAAGTCTCTGTTTTACGTCTAAATAGCTTGACGGTTCATCGAAGAGATAAACGTCAGCTTCGCGGCATATGGTCGCTGCAACCGCCACACGTTGCAGTTCGCCTCCGCTTAAGACCTCTAAGGGGCGATTCCATAGTTGTTTAAGCTCTAACCTTTCGGCAACCTCATCAAGCTTTCCTCGCTCATCCACCCTCTCCAAGAGTTCTCCAACCTTTCCGGAGACAACCTTCGGAATCTTATCCACATACTGTGGTTTGTGTGAAACTTTCAGTTTGCCTTCACTCATTTTTTGAAAGTAGTCTTGGAGGGTTGAACCTCTGAAGTGCCTGATTATTTCATCCCAGCTAGGGGGGTTCTCATAGTCTCCAAGGTTTAGCTTGATCCCACCTGAAAGTATTTTGATTGTTGTGGTTTTTCCTATGCCGTTCTGTCCGAGTAAACCCAAAACCACGCCAGGCGATGGAGTGGGCAGTCTGTAAAGTTTGAAAGCGTTTTGACCGAACCTGTGGCTGCACTCCTTCTCTAACGCGTCTGGAAGGTTAACTATGGAGATTGCTTTGAAGGGACATTTTTTAACACATATTCCACATCCAACACAGAGAGATTCCACTATTATCGGCTTGTCATTCTCGAACCTTATGGCTTCTACGTGGCTTCTCACCATGGGGCAAAACCGATAACACAGCCTGCCGCAACGCTTTGATTTGCACTTATCGATGTCTAACACCGCTACTCTCGTCATGTCAACCCAACGTTAAGTTTCAATAATTTCAAATGCAGTTATAAACCTTAGAATGAAAAACTTAGCCTTTGCTCTTTAGCTACCTCAAGATTTTCGCGGTTAAAGCCGCTACTGGTTCACGTTTTTCAGGTGTAATATAAGCCCAACATAAGTTCTGCGAATTGTGCGCAGCTCCAATCCTTCCATAAGTGTCAACGGCTATTAATCCCATGGAATTATACACGGCGGGCATTCTTCGATTGACAAGCCTTATCGCCAACTCAACAGCCTCCTGTGCAGTTTTTCCGTTTTCCATATAGTTACACACGGTCTTCGCCAAGACAAGCCTTATCGCAATTTCCCCAATGCCAGTCGCGGAGCAAGCTCCACTCTGATTATCCGCGTATGTACCACATCCAATTAACGGTGAGTCTCCTATTCTTCCGGGAAGTTTTAATGGGAAACCTCCGGTGGAAGTTGCGGCTGCCACGTTTCCGCCTTTATCTAAGGCAACTGCGCCTACGGTTTCAAGTTCAAAGAGTTCAGGGTGAACCTTAACCAGTTCGGCTAGTTTCGGCAGTTCAAACCTTCCGTTAATCAACGCTTCTTTTTGCTGTTCATAATATTTCAATCTAAGCTCCGTTACAGGCTTCCTTCTTTCAAGATTAAAAATCTCAGCGAGTTTCTCCGCTCCCTCTCCGACAACAAAAACATGATCCGTCTTCTCCATGACTATTTTAGCCAAACGAACGGGATTTTTAATATCCCTCAAAAGTCCAGCAGCTCCAGCCTCCAGAGTTTTTCCATCCATAACGGACGCTTCCATCTCCACTTTTTTCTCAATGTTTAAGCTTGAGCCGTAGCCAGCGTTGAATGCGCCTTCATCCTCCATAACCGCAACAGCCTCCACAACAGCGTCTACAGCGCTTCCATCGTGAGCTAAAACGTCAAAACCTGTTTTCGCTGCTCTCTTCACACCTTCCAAACCAGCTTGGCTGCGTTCCGGATGCCACCTTCCAGCACCACCGTGAACAACTATCACCGGTTTCCGTTTCCCTTCGGTCATAGCGTCTCCTTCCATGTCGCAAATTAGAGAGTAGTGAAGTTTTCTTGTTGAGATTTAAATGTACCTCTTAAAACATTTGTGAAAGACGTAAGAAACCCTTAAATCACTCTAGGATCATCATAAGACATGGGAATGATGTGAGGCGACGGCTAAGAGCTATAGGCTGTGAAAAAAGCCACTAACCTGCACTGACCT
>PIYA01000034.1 GCA_003601785.1 Candidatus Bathyarchaeota archaeon | reverse complement strand
TTAAAAAACGAGTACTTATGCTCCTTTTCCCTCTTTTCATAACCTTCTGCACGTTGACTGCTTATAAAAAGCAAGGTTAAGGTAGCTGAAACGTAGAAGATAAAGGCTAAATAGAAAACGATCTTCATACCTGCAGCATCAGCTAGGTAACCGCCTATGGCTGGAGAGAAAATGTAGCCGAGAGACCACGCGGAGGAAATCATGGTGAAGGTTAACGTTAACCTTCTCTTGTCCGCCGACGTTATTATGTAAGCGGTTGATGGTCCACCAAGCCAAAAACCCCATAAGATCATCCCTGGCAACATTTGAAGCCAATTCGTTGCAAGGGAGAAAATTATCGGCGCTGGCAACCACGAGAGCCATCCCGCAATCATTATTTTTTTGCGGTCATACTTGTCGGCAATCATTCCCGCGAAGAACAGCGTAATAGCGGAAACTATGTTTACTAGAGCGTATAATATTCCAACTTCTGCGGGTGTTGCTGATAGACTTTCTCGCATGTAGTAGGGTAGAATGTAAGCGTAAAGTCCGTCTCCGAATGAGCCCGCTAGGTTTGAAACAAAGATAAGCTTCAAATCCTTGTTTAGCACTTCGAGTGGAAAGCTTGATTTCAAAGCTTTGTTAAAAGCCAAACTGGATTTTTCTCCTTGTTACGCTTCTGATTAGCGATAAAACTTTATTTGCGTTGTTGTAAAATAAAAAAGGTTTTGCCCTAGGGTTTTCCTAGCGCTTTTTTCACCTCTTCTATGGATGTCTCATCCTCTATCGTTGAGTAGTCTCCAAGAGGCTTATCAGTGATTATCGCCTTGATCAATCTGCGCATTATCTTTCCACTCCTTGTTTTCGGAAGCTTGCTCACGAAGAATATGTCGCTCACAATCACTATCGGACCCAAGGTTTTCTTCACAAGTTCCCTTAAACTATCCTTTAAGCTTTCGCTCGGTTCGTATCCACCTTTCAAAACGACGAAGGCGCATGCAACTTCTCCCCTTAACGGGTCGGGTCTTCCAACGACGGCGGCTTCAGCTACACCAGGGTGCTTGAGCAACGCGCTCTCAATCTCTATCGTGCCTATCCTGTGAGCGGCGATTTTTATAACTTCGTCTACTCGTCCCAAGAACCATATGTAACCGTCCTCATCCTTCATAGCAGCGTCGCCAGTGTAGTAAACGCCTGGAATTCTGTTCCAGTAGTCTCTCACGTAACGTTCATGGTTACGCCAGAGCGTCGGCGTTAAACCAGGAAACGGCTTCTTGCAGACGAATATCCCTTCTTTCCCCACGGGAACAGGTTTTCCATCTTCGTCGACAACTTCACCGTCTATTCCCGGAAGCGGAATCGTCGCTGAACCGGGTTTTATCGGCAGCAACGCTATGCCGTAGGGGTTTCCAACCATGGGTCCGCTGCTCTCAGTCTGCCACATGTGGTCAATAACGGGAATTCTGTCTTCGAAAACCCTCTTTTGAAGCCACTCCCAAGCCGGCGGATTTAAAACTTCCCCGGCACAGGCGACGAGTCTAACGGAGCTTAAATCGTGTTTTTTAGGCCATTCATCACCGTATTTCATCAAGGCTCTGACGCCTGTCGGTGAAATCCAAAGCTGTGTCACGCGGTTTTTCTCTATTATGTGCCACCAGATGTCCGGCGCCGGGTGGTCTGGGACGCCTTCGTACATTATCGTTGAGCAGCCGAAGAGCAATGGTGCGTAGACAACGTAGCTGTGGCCGACTATCCATCCTATGTCTGATGTTGACCACCAAACGTCTGTCTCGTGCATGTCGTAAACCCATTTTCCCATAGCGTAAATGTAAACTTGATAGCTGCCGTGGGGTTGAACAGTTCCCTTCGGTTTAGCCATCGTTCCAGAAGTGTACAAGATGAAGGCTGGTTCATCAGCTCTCATCTTCTCAACATCAGCCTTAACGTCTTTCCCTTTTTCTATCGCTTCCTCCCACAATATGTCTCGTCCAGGCATTATCGGCGGTTCTTTTTCGCCGCGTTTCAAAACTATGACTTTTTGAACCGATTTTCCGCTTATCTTTAAAGCTTCGTCAACCACACCTTTCAGGTTGATTGTTTTTCCCCGTCTGTAACCTACGTCAGCCGTGACAACTATTTTTGACTCAGCGTCTGATATTCTGTCCGCTAAGGCTCCGTAGCCGAATCCTCCAAAGACAACGGAGTGTATAGCCCCTATCCTCGTTGTTGCTAACATGGCAACAACTGCCTCAGGAATCATAGGCATGTAAATTGTCACTCTGTCACCCTTGTTGACGCCTAAGGCTTTCAAGGCTGAAGCGAACCTTTTAACCTCGTATAAGAGCTGGTTGTAGGTTAAGGCGCGTGGTGGTAACCCCTCACCGTTCTCCCATATTATCGCCGTGTGATTTCCTCTTCCCCTCTTCACGTTGTACTCTAAACAGTTGTAAGCTATGTTTGTCACTCCACCCTTAAACCACGTGAAGTCCGGATAGTTCCATTCGAAAACCTTGTCCCAACGTTTAAACCAGTAAAGTTCCTCGGCAACTTCACCCCAGAAGCCTTCCGGATCCTCTAAAGCTCTTTTAAGCATCCATTTCAACTGCGGCGGATACTCCATCTTAGGTTTTTCCGATACCTTTTCCTCGCTGGTTGACATGTACAAACACCTTGTTTTCTGACTATTTCACAAGTTTAGCAATAAATATTTTGACGTTCAAAACTTTGAATTCACATTGGATTACTGTTGCTTTCTTCTGTCAATCACGTCCAACGCGTCCGGTCCCGTGCCTATAAGCACCACTGGGACACCTGTCTGCCTCTCAATTTCGCTTATGAACCTTTTTGCTTCTTCTGGGAGCTGCTCGTAGGTTCTGGCTCCTTTGCACTGTGGATACAGAATGTCGAGTTTTGTGACAGCCGCTTGTGTGGCACCGTTAATCATCGCGGATTTCTTCGCTATTTCGAAGTTGAAGGGGGCTGAACGTCTATCCCTTCCGGTTCCAGCAGCCTTTTCGAACCATCCTCGTTTTAAAGCTTCCTCTTTCGTCAGTTCGCCCGGCAACGGTCCTCCACCCACACGTGTTATGAAAGCCTTGAAAACTATCAGAACGTTGTCAACTCTTGTCGGTCCAACACCTGCCTCTGAACATATGGCTGAAGCGCTTGTGTCTCTTCCCGTCACGTAGGGATATGTACCATGGAACAACGAAAGCATGAAGCCTTGGGTTCCCTCCAGTATAACCGTTTTACCTGCGTCTATTGCCTCGTTAACCTCCTTCGCCACGTCCGTTAGATACGGCTGTAACTCTGGGATGTCCTTCGCCAGTTTCGCCGTTCTTCTCACGCGCTCCTCGATGGCGGGTCCCACACCCCAACCTGTTGTGCCTATGCCTTTCAAATGCGCGCTTGTCTTGTCTTGAATTGAGTGTTTCTCCTCAATTATTGAGGCTTGACGGTCCACGCCTATGCGGTTTTTCACGTTTGTAAGCTCAACTTCTTCCAGAAACTTTGCAACGTGAACGTTTGCACCGGCGCCTATCAGCAAGCGGCATTTTTCACAGATGAACGTTGCTGGAACCATGTGCAGTGCATAACGGTTTCCCTTATACCATACTGTGTGTGCGGCGTTAACGGAACCAGTTCTCACGCAGAGGTCTGGCTGATCTTTTAGGGCTAGGTAAGAAATTATTTTTCCTTTCCCTTCGTCTCCCCAGAAGGCTCCGGTTATAACTGTGCATGGCAAACTTTTCACCGTTAAGAGAATTTCTCCAGAATTATTTAAGATTGTTTGCCGACTTTATGTAGAAAAGTATGTTCCTTTCTAAGCCACTACATGCGTGGGCTCCGCCGTTTTTACGACGCTTATCTTTCCGCTTTTACCTATCCTCAGCTGTCTTTCACCCCTAAACGCGGATGTGTACGCGTTCTCAATCTGTATCGTGTCACCGATGGATATGGAATCCACCTGTTGGTTCCACAGGCACAGTTTAACCCTTCCCGTTTCGTCGGCTATGATGACGTTTGTCACGCTGGCGTAGTTTCCAAACCTTGTGAACACAAGCACTGATTTCGGAATCTCCAAGACTTTAGCCTTCAAACTTACGTGTTTCATTCCCCTCTTCAAGTCTCCTATGTGAACGGGACCTTCGCTGGCTTTTCTTTTCAGAAATCTTCTAGGTAAAGCGGTGTTTCTGAATCTTTTAAGCGAATCTGTTTGTTCCAAGAAGTTTTTGGAGATTTTAAGCTGAGCGGCGACTTTTGAGTCCTTGGTTATTAGAAATATGGCTGTGTTCCGTGTTTTTATGCGGCGTTCCACTGACAGTTTCCCGCAGGTGGCGTTTCCGTTTTCCCACGCTGATATTAAAGCGTATAAGAGTTTGTCCGGTTCAACTTCATATTTCATAGAAAGAAAAGTGAGGTATTCGCCGACTGACACTTTGTTTCGCAATGTTTCCTCTACTCTTTTTTAAGCGTTATCTCCATCGTTGAAACCATTCTAGCTCTGTTTTCCCCTTCCCTCGGCGGCAACTCCTCTGTTCCTATGGCTATCTTGTCTATTTTCAAGTCTTTTATGAATCTGTTTCTGGTTATCTCAGCCACATCCACAGCCGTTGTTATGGCTCTTCCCCGCGCTTTCAATGTTATTTCCTTCGCGTTTGACGCTGACATGCTTGTGATTACAGCTAAAACGTAGCTCATTGCAGGTTTCCTTCCAACGAAGACTATTCCCGAATTTTCAGCCATTTAATTCACCCCTTTTACTTTGTTTGTCGCGTGTAGCGTTGCAGTTTCCTTCGCGTTACTCAATAAAACGCTACTGGCTATAGTACGTGACGGTTCCTTATAAATACAATGAATAATTATCGCTGTTCAGTTCTTAACAAGCGAGATTCAGCCTCTTCATCCAGTTTTCTCAGAAGCCTAACCAACAACATCCCTTTCTTTTTCACTTCACTTTTTGAAACCGTGTCTTTCATCGGACAGAGGTCATCAACAATTATTCCTTCGTCTTCGCTGAAGATTATCGGGTAGATGCGGCATCCCAACGGTCTATACTTATACACTCTGCATCGTCTTCTCTTTTTGTCATAAAAGACGCAGTATCCTTCACGGTTTTGAAGTCTTGCGTAGCCTCTGCTGTCATATTGCACAAAATCCTCTCGGTGAAAACCAGCCTTTTCAAGCCTTTTAATGTCAGCTTTAGATAGGGGCATCTCAGTGTTTTCACAGCATTTTCCACAATGAGAACAACGCATAAGTCTATTATGCCCACAACTTTATTTCAGTCTTTTGAACGCTGATTTTTATCCACTGATTGAAATTAGGTTTAAGTTTAACAGTTCAGCCCAAGCGATATTTTTCAAAGGTATCTTCAACGTGTTTTTCCTTCCATAAGGGATGCATTTGACGAAGATTTTCCCTCTGAACTCATCCTTTTGAACCTCAGCCAAGAGGACATTCACTATCACTGAGCCGTCTTTTAAATGCAAATTCACGTTCCTTCCAATGAGCGACTTAGCGGTGTTCGCGCTGAACCTACCAAACCTTTCCATAACTCACCACTCCAAATTTTTATCGGCAAGCTTACCCCAACAACGCCTGCAAATTGGCAGTTTTTCACCCTTATAGAGTATGTAAACCTCAATGTCCGTGTTTTTGCAGTTCTTGTTCCAAGGATTTCTACAACGCTCCATCAAGATTACCTCCAGTACAAGCTTCACCGAAACGTTTGTTCCGTTCTGCTTTTAAGACTCACTGTGAAACGACGCTTTGGCACTGTGCAGAGAGATAAGTTAAAGTGAAAATCTCAAGCGTGAATGCCTAACAGTTTTAAATGTGAATTATTTCTGGCATGATCTTCTCCTTGCTTATCCTCAACAACGCTATAGAAGGCTTCGTTATAAAAGGTGGTAAAGGATTCGTTGGGCTTCCAGGATTTATAAACAATGTGTTCTTATCCCATTTAACGCTTGGATTGTGCGTGTGTCCGTAAACCAGAACATTGAAACCGTTCTGCTCGGCGATTTCACGCATCTTCTTCAAACCGAACAATGCGCCTGGATTGTGCGTAACCCCGATTTTCCAGTCAAAAACCTTAAGAGAATTAACTTTAGGCAGTTTTCCACGAATTTCAGGACCATCCATGTTTCCATAAACAGCCAAGACAGGGGCAAGTCTCTCCAGTTCATCGATAACGGATAGGTCCACCAAATCTCCAGCGTGTATAATAAAGTCAACATCTTCAAAAACCTTGAAAACCTTAGATGGAATCTCTCTGGCTCTAACCGGTATATGAGTGTCAGCTATCAAACCAACAGTCTTGGCAAAACCAGACTTACGCAGCTCGAAAAGAGCTTGACTTCCCTGGCTAATCATCTAGAAATCTCCAACTCTCTCTAACATTTAACCTGAAATATAAAATTTTAAGCATGTGAACTTTGAGTTATAAAAAGTGGGAGGTTATAGGTAAAGATCGTTGCTTGTGTCGCTGTCCCAAATGAATGGATGTTGTCCAGGCTCTTGCTCTGTCACTAATGGTACAGCGTAGTCGAATGCTTCTTCAACGGTTACAGTTCCGTCTCCATTTAAGTCACCAAGCATGTGTAGCATTCCCTGATCAACATAGTAATATCCGAAGAGAGTGTTATGTAATAGTAGATAATCCCATGCCACCTCAGCTTCCGCACAAGCAGCCACTATGACCCTGCCATTATCGTTTAGATCAGGTGACATACCACCGGAGTGGCAACTACCAAACCATAGGAAGAATTGAGTGGACTCTATAGCTGAGAACTTATCCTTCAAATAGTCGTCTGGGATTCCATACATATCATAGGTAACGATGTATTCATCCATTCCATCAGCTTCAGGGTCAATGGGATACCCGTATTTTGCAGTTTCCGTTTCATCCACTTGCCCACCATGCCCACTGTAGAAGAACACAACGATAGATGTCTCGTTTTCGTTGTCAATAAGCCAGTTTATAGAAGCAACAATGTTGTCGGCTGTGGCATCCTTGTTTGTCAAAAGCTTAATATGATCATCAGCGAATCCGTAGATGCTTTCAAGAGCATTCACCATATCTTTAGCATCCCTATCAGGATTATAAAGGTTCGCGGATGAATCAGCGTATTTAGATATGCCTATCACCACAGCCCACTTGTTGGGCGCTGGACTAGGTGGAGGCTTTGGCTTCGGTCCGTGTCCAGGAGGGGGTCCACCTAGCGGTGAGGCAGAAGCAGAAGCGCTTAGGAAGCCTTTCAAAGGCACTTTGGGCTTTGCCGAAAGATTTGCTATCGCCATCGACGTTGGAAGGAACGCAAATGAAAAAACCATCAATAAAGCTATCACTATGACGATTAGCTTTCTCATTTTCTCTCCCTAAATTACATTAGAAGCGGAACTAAAAAGACTTTCCGAAGGGTATGTAAACCTTGAACTAATATTCTGTAAAAGTGAAAAAGGATTTATGCGTAGAAATTACGCTCTTATGTGCATTTTCTTATAGCTCATCTGGAATACAAAGACTGCAACCGTTACGATGGCAATCACCGCTCCCATTATTATCCAGAACCCGATCGTCGACCACATTGCTGGAGGAAACCTCGTCAAGACTACATCTTTGGAAGTTGACGCTGTCACAGAAACCTGTTCAACGGCGCTGTCTCTAACTACCGTAAGCCAATAACCTGAAGTGTAATAAGCTTCGACTCTGTAGGTTCCAGACGGCAACTTAAACACCGCTGTGCCTTCCACATTGGTTGTGTCAAGACCGTATCCGATTCCAGATTGTGTGTAAACAATAACGTAGGCTCCATGAACAGGTGCACCATTATTTCCAAGAACCCGAACGGTCAATTGATACACCTGCGTCTTTATGGTGTATGGGCCATTAGAATCCACGTAAACTGTTGTTTGCTGAACTATCTTATCTTTCCAGAGAATGGTGAATCCGTAGTTTCCAGCTGGAACACGTGTTAGGTTGATAAGACCCCCGGTTGTTGTGTAGCGTGGGGACGTATCTGTCGTTCCGTTTCTCCATGTTATATAAACTTGTGCGTTAGGTAGTGGCTCGTTCACGTCGTCTGTTATGTGGAAAACCGGGTTATAATAGACAATGACACCCATAGTGAAGCCGCATGTTTCTTCCTCAATAAATGGCTCAAAGAGCCCAGTGTCCAAGTTGTGATAGTGTCCATTGTTGTCTATAACTGAAACAACAACTGAATAGTTACCTAACGCAGTGGTTGAAGGATAAGACCAGTTCACCTCAAAAATGTTTGCATAGTTA
>PIYA01000033.1 GCA_003601785.1 Candidatus Bathyarchaeota archaeon | reverse complement strand
CTTCCACAAACTTGCCTTTCATGGCTGTTTCTATAAGCCTTCTAACGTCAGCGGGATTCGCCCTTCCAGCTATTGAGTAAACAACTTCTGCGGTTACAGGCTTGTTCAGAGAAGCAGCCGCTTGAAGGGTGTTTATAGCTCTCCGCATGTCCCCAGCGCAAACTTCGAATATAGCTTCCAAACCATCATCTTTAAGATCCACTTTCTCTTGATTGGCTATCCATTTTAGATGTTTGTCATGCTCTTCTCTCGGTAGGAAAGTAAAACGGAAGGGTGCACATCTCGATTGTATAGGCTCTATTATTTTTCCGCTGTAATTACAGATTAGAATAAAACGACATGTTTCCGTGAAACGCTCCATCGTCCGCCTCAATGCTTGTTGAGCATCAGAAGTCATGTTGTCCGCTTCATCCAAAATCATGAGTTTAAAGGGAATCTCACCGATTGATCTGACCCTTGCAAACGTTTTCACGGTTTCCCGCACAACATCTATTCCTCTTTCGTCGCTGGCATTTAACTCCATGATGTGCTCTCTGTAGGCGTCGCCGTAAAGGTCTCTTGCAAGACAAAGTGCCGCCGTGGTTTTCCCCGTTCCGGGCGGTCCAGCAAAAATGCAGTGCGGTACATTTCTTGATTTAACGAAGCTTTTTAAACGTTCAACTATTTCTTTCTGGTTAACCATATCATCCAATGTTTTTGGTCTGTATTTTTCAGCCCACATCTCAAAACTCAAAGGGGTAAACCTCCATTTTATTAGCTGCGAAAGCACTATAATAAAACTGTGTTATTTTATTATTTCCCAATTTTGTTAAAAGAGAAAAAGAGAGTTAGATGCGACCTAGAGCTCGCATTGCGTCGACAATTTTCTTAACTGCTGCGACATAGGCAGCTGTTCTCATATCTATTTGATGTTGTTGAGCAGTTTCATAGACATCTTTAAAGGCTTTTGTCATCACTTGTTTAAGTTTTTCATCAACTTCTTCGTCGCTCCAGTAGTATCCCATGCGGTTTTGAACCCATTCGAAATAGCTTACCGTGACACCTCCAGCGTTGGCTAGAACGTCTGGAACTATTTTGACACCTTTTTCATGTAGTATCTTGTCTGCTTCAGGGGTTGTTGGTCCATTTGCCTCTTCAACTATAAGCTTTGCTTTAACGTCATCAACGTTCTCTTTGGTTATTTGATTCTCTAAGGCTGCAGGAATGAGTATGTCGCAGTCTATTGTAATTGGTTCTCTAGTACTTATTTCCTTGCTCCCTGGAAAACCTTTCACGGTACGTGTTTTATCCTTGAATTCCGCAAGCGCAACGGGGTTCATACCTTCCGGATTGTATGCGCCACCCACAGAATCGCTGACTGCTACGATTTTGCAACCTACTTCATGAAGGTATCGTGCTATCGGTCTTGCCACGTTGCCATATCCTTGTATGGAAACGCGTGCTCCTTTTAAAGGTATGTTGAAAGTTTTAGCAGCTTCTAACGTAGCAAAGAACGCTCCGCGGCCAGTTGCAGTTCCTCTTCCTCTTGAACCACCTATGCTTAAAGGTTTAGCGGTTATCACTCCGGGAGTGCATCTTCCCGCAATTTTGTAGTATTCATCAGCAAACCATCCCATAATCTGAGCGTTTGTGCCCACATCAGGCGCGGGAACATCTTGATCCGGTCCAACAAACTTCGCTATCGCAGCTGCATAGCCTCTTGTTAACCGTTCAAGTTCACCTTGCGACATTTCCTTCGGGTTACACGTGATTCCGCCTTTGCCGCCGCCGTAAGGAATACCCACAACAGCATTTTTTATACTCATCCAAAATGCCAATGATTTAACTTCATCTAAACATACTCCAGGATGATAACGAATGCCTCCTTTTGCTGGACCTCTCGCTGTGTTATGTTGCACACGGTAACCGGTGAAGACCCTTATTTTCCCATCATCTGTTTTTATAGGAATCGAAACGATTAATATTCGCTCTGGACTGCTTAAGGCTTCAATGACACCGGATTCCAAATTCAGTACAGCTGCCGCCTTTTTTAGTGGTTTTAACGCTTCTTCATAAATGCTTGTTTTCTGCTCAGACATATTTTACACCTTTACATTTGTAAACTGAGAATATTGAGGGAAATAAGATTACTCTTTTAAATGTTGCCATTCACAGCGGTAAAAAATATTGGAAGAAGGAGAAATTTCAGCTTACAACCATAAACCATTATGACGTTCGAAGCGTTAAACACTTTTATCAATTTTTCTTGACTAGAGTTTTTATATCTTGCAAGCCTAAGATGCACAACAGGAGAAGGAGAGTGCCGTTAAAAACATGTTAACCATCAAGAATTTGGATTTTAACTTCGAAAATTCACCAGTAAAAGTTATTGCAAACAGAAACTGCCCAGAAATCAAACTAGCTGGATTAACCGTTGGTCCTTTTGAAGAGGGAAACGAGTATGAAGTTCGATACTGGATAGCTCGAGAGCTTGTTAAATCCGGAATAGCCCGTTTCAGAGCTGAAGAACGATTAGATTCAACCAAACTTTACAAAATCCAATGGAAAGAACGAGTTCAAAAAATCGGACAGATAACCAAGTTGCCGGAAAACTTTTACCCTAAACTCCGCAGATACCTCAAAGAGCTAAAAGAAACAGCATCTAAAAAGCCTGAAAAAATGCGGGAATATGAAAAAGTTATACAGTTAACACGGGACATCGTAAATTCAAGGTTGAAAAAAATAGTTTCCCTCGCCTCCGCTCCAGCTCAGACAGAACAAATTCTTCGAAACCTCACAGAGGAGGAAAGATTTCTTTACGATAGACTCTACAAGCTTATCAGTGAGTGGCGAACACAGATAATAGAATACGAAGAGGAAGGGGAAGAATGACAGAGCTAGAAGCTGTAGACCCTCAAGAGAGGTTTCAAGAGTTCTTTAAAACCGAAAAATACCGCAGAAGCCTTTCACAGATGGCAATAGCCGGTAAAAGCTCCGTGATAGTTGAGTTTGAAGACTTGTTGGCTTTCGACCAAAACCTCGCTGAAAAAATTCTGGAGGAACCAGAGGAATATTTGACACACGCCAACAACGCTGCTTACGCACAACTGCAAATAGAAGACCCAGAATACGCAGAAAAAAATGAAACGATAAACGTTAGAATCGTACACTTGTTAGAGGCTACACCTTTAAGAAAACTCGGTTCTAAGCACATCGGAAAACTCGTCATGATTGAAGGCATAGTTGTACGCTCAACACCCGTCCGTCCCATGGTGATGCAAGCGGCATTCAGATGCAAAAGATGCGGAGAAATAACAAGGGTAGAAGAGACCGGACAATTCCTCAGGGCGCCGTTCGTGTGCAGCAATCCTTCATGCAGAGCAAAAGGACCCTTCGATTTCATTCAAGAAGAATCAACGTTTGTGGATTCTCAAGACCTCCGCGTCCAAGAGAGACCGGAGGATTTGCCGCCTGGACAGCTTCCAAGAGCGTTAAACGTGAAACTTGTTGGAAGCGAAATAGTTGACGTGGCAAGACCAGGCGACCACGTCTCCATAGTTGGAATAGTTCGCGCTGTGGCGCCTACGCTTCCAAGAGTTGGAAAACTCAGAACGTTTATTCTACACTTGGATGCAAATTCAATCGAGGTTTTGGGTAAAGAACCGGAAACTGTTCTTCCATCACCAGAAGAAGAACAGAAAATTCTAGAACTCGCCAAAGACCCATGGATACACAGAAAAATCATAAACTCGCTGGCACCGTCGATTTACGGATACGACCATGTGAAAGAGGCGATAATGTACTTGCTCTTCGGTGGTGTGCCAAAAACCCTTCCAGACGTGACGATAAGAGGAGAAATGAACGTTCTTTTGATAGGAGATCCCGGAACAGCCAAATCTCAATTGCTGCAGTACGTGGCGAGAGTTGCACCTCGAGGAACACTTCTGGAAGAGGGACGACAGCAGCGGGCTTAACAGCCGCGGTCATACGTGAGAAAGGTGGCGGAATGACCCTTGAAGCCGGAGCCTTGGTGTTAGCTGACAAAGGAATAGCATGCATCGACGAGATGGATAAGATGCGCCCAGAAGACAGAGTTGCGATACACGAAGCTATGGAACAACACACGGTTTCAGTGGCGAAAGGCGGAATAGTTGCGACTCTTAACGCGAGAACAGCCATACTTGCGGCTGCAAACCCAGCCTTAGGAAGATACGAACCGCACAGAACTGTAGCAGAGAACATCTCCTTACCCGTCACAATACTCTCAAGATTTGACCTAATCTTCGTGTTAAGAGACGTACCGAACAAAGAATCAGACAGCAAAATGTCAGAGCACATCCTCGAAATACACAGAAAAGGAGTCAGCCCCACAGAACCACCGATACCACTGGACCTTCTAAGAAAATACATAAGCTACGCAAAGGGAATAAAGCCTGTCTTAACAAAGGAAGCCTTACAACGTCTGAAAGACTTCTACCTAAGCATGCGTTCAGCAAGCGAGACAGAAGGTTCACCGGTGGCAATCACTGCACGGCAGCTTGAATCTCTTGTGCGCATAGCCGAGGCAAGGGCGAGGGCTGCCCTTAGAAAAGAGGTGTCAGCCGAAGATGCGGAAGCAGCCATCGCGATAATGAAGAGGTCTCTGGAAGAGGTTGGGATAGACTTGTCGTCATATAAAATAGACATTGACATCATAATGACAGGCAAACCGAAGAGCCTAAGGGATAAGCTACAAACGGTGCTCTCAACAATAATGGAGATGGAGAAAGAAACGGGTATGGTTGAAAAAACAGCACTTCTAAACGAATTAGAAGCAGCATACGGCATCTCAGGCCAAGAGGCGGAACGATTAATAGGACAATTATTACGGGAAGGAACCATTTACTCGCCGAGAGAGGGATACCTAAAAAAGACATAAAATTACGAAAGCCTCGTAGAAAGAGGGGTGTTGCCTATTGTGCCGCTGCAACGTTAGTTTCAACGTAATACTGAGCGTTCGATGTGAACACCGTTATACCCACTGTGAGGCCGACATCGTTTAAAGCTATGCTGTCAGGGTTTGCGATGTACACCACAACTGTCCAACCTGATTTCAACGTTAAATCTGTTGTAGCTTGAGTGAAGGTTTCTCCGGCGCCAAGATATGTGAATGTCGTTTGCCAGTCTGACGGTGTCATGTTAGCAAGCTGTTTTTGCGTTACATTTAGGTCGGCTGAAACGGTTACAGTGTTTGTTCTCCAATAATAAACGTTTGTCCATGGACATTCTTGTCCTCTCACCGAAATCTTATCGAGTACCACATCTCTTCCACCCGTGTTTAATATGACCAAAGCGGCTTCAGCCCAGCTTCCTGTGGTGTTGTACCAAATGTGCTGTTTGGTTAAATGAATTGATTCTTCTTGCACTCTCGTTGTGGTTACGTTTATGGCGTAGAACGTTACAACCGTGGCCAGTAACACGGATACAACGAGTATTATCAGCGTTGTTACTACGACGCTTAATCCTTTCTTACTTTTTAACAGACGCATGTGTTCATCTCCAACTTTGGGTTTGTTAAACATTAAATGGAAAAGAAGAGTAATATCGTTTGTATGTCGCAGAAACTAACGCAACTTAATGATTATTATCACCAGATTTTATTGAAAGTTAGATGTTTAAAAAAATATTAGAATTAAGGTTTAATAGGCAATTTCGCATCTTCAAGAAGGCTGTCAGACCATAATTTAAGAAAAAGCGTTTTCATGGCCTTTATGAACGCATCATAGTTTGTCCACAAGGCAGCCACTCTCTTTTTTCCGTTACCCTTCCTTATGAGGAGAAGCAGCTGTTCGTCGTCCGCTAACATGAAAGTCGGCAGCTCCTCATCGTTGGAAAGAGCATATTTAACTTTTTTAAACTTCATTTTCTCAAGGAAGAAACAGCTCTTAGGAGAATAGTTAGCTAACAACCGAACCTTCAGATTCCTTTTTGAAGTCTTCTCCAGCTTGTCCAGAAAGCCTGAGTGGTAAAAATTTGCAATTTCACATTCAGACACGAATATGGAAAATTCTTTCTTAGTGGCACTTAATATTTCGTCAGCCTTTAGATTAATCTGTTCTTCACCTTCCAATATCTGGAAAACCTCTTTCCTTTCATTTTCAACCTCGAGTTTTGGGAAGGAAAGCCAAAGGCTAATCAGTTTTCCTTTCTTCTTTTCTAGAAGATTTATTTTCATCTTCTTAGTTTCTATGAGTATATCTAAAGCCTTTTCAAAAGGTGTGGCAATAAACTTTAAGGGTTTCTCAAAAACGGATGAAACCAATCCCCTTTTCTCTAAATCACGTAAAATTCGGTAGGTTTCAGTTCTGTGAAGAGATAAAACCTCAGAAATCTCACTTGCCTTATGTTCACCTGCCCTTGCAAGATAAAGGTAAACTCTAACCTCGTTTTTTGATAATCCAAGTCTTCTGAGAGTTTTTTCAACAATCTCCATAGACTTGGAAGGACCTTTATCTGTCTTTACAAATCGCCATGTCCCAGTTTTTTCATCATAGAGCTTCATCACGCTTTCAGGTTTTTCCACGGATAATTCCATCAATCTCTTCAGCCTTGCTCCTTATCTAATTCCGAAGCAGAACTCGATTCTGTTTAAGCTATATTTTATACTTCTGAATTGAAAATATGGATTGAAAATACGTAATGAGGATTCAGAGATGGCAATGATTTTAAGTTGCTGATGTTACCTAATAAGTGGAGAAGAGGGAAAGGGGAGTGCAAAAGGAAACAGAAATAGCGTTTAGCCTAAAATATTTCTTTCTTCCAAAAAACAACCATTGGTCGAAGAGAATTCTCCTCGTTTTCAGTTTCATATTATTCGATTATCTTTCAACGCTTACTTTTTGCAACATGCCCTGTGAGGAAGCCAACCCTTACGCTAGAAGTTTCATGGAGTTTTTCGGTATACCTTTCGGATTAACACTTTTTGTTTTGATAGCTAACCTGCCAATCTACGTTACTTTAAGTTTAGACTCTTATCTGGTTAGACTTCCACCAAAGATGGCGATTATCGCTGAAGTATTTGTTGATCTTGCCTTCGCATGGTTTGTCGCTGGATTGCACTTCAGCGGCGGTACAAGTTGGTTCTGGTACGCACCCGATTTAATACGTCAAAGCATAGGTACGTTCTTGTATTTGACTCTGGCTTTCACGGTTGTTAAACCTCATAAGCTACTCGCGGTAACTAATCAATCCATAGCTTAGTGCGTAACAACAAGCCACATACTAACCCTCTTATTCTAACAATGGATAATCGACAATAATGTTAAGGAAATCGGAGATAATCCTATGGAAAAAGCAAACACAGAACCAAACACTAAACCAAACGAAAATGTTGAAACCCCCATGAAAGAAGAACAAACCGAGGTAACTGAGGAAGCATACTTCTTCCATCCGGTGCAACTTTCCGAAGAAGGGGGAGAAACGCTGGATGAGAAGGAAATAGAAAAATCCAAGGTTGAAATCGAACAGAAACTACAGGAACTCTTGAGAAGTATAAACGAGGAGACTTTACAGTTAAGCGAGTTTTTAATGGAAGAACATGAGTTGATGACCGAAGTTTGCACATCGCTTAAGCAGGTTTTGAAGAAACTCAACGTCTCATTCAACATACCACCGAAAGACATACCGATCAAAAAGAAGATTAAGAAAGTCATCTTAAACGAGGAAGGGCACTTAATACTTGTTTACGAAAAAGGCGATGTATACTCGGCTTTTTTGGCTGAATATCCACCTGAAATAGTTATGGCTGTTTTATGGGTCTTAATGCCTGAACTAGCCAAAGTCATCATGTTATACAGAAAGAAGATAAGCACAAGAGTGAACTTCTTTGGAAAGGTGAAGAAGGAACTGAAAAGCGTTGTGAAGGCTATTATTGGTGACAAAAAACGAGCAGAGCCCACTGAGGAAAGCATGGATGCCGTTAAGAACTCGTTGAGAATGGAAAATAACGAGAAACAGTGATATTTGCGCTGGTGTTAGGCTTGGTTGGGTTCTTAACTGAAATCCGAACGTTTTATTCGTTGAAGGAAATGCGGGAAAGCGTTGAAGAGGAGATAAATCAGTACAAGTCGCTGCTTGATGATTACAGTCAATGGTTGGGTACACTGTTAAGAAATCCGGAATCATCAAAAAATCAAGAATGGTTAAAGAAAGCAGCCGAACTGCAAAAGGTTTTGAGAACAGGTGGTAGAAGAAAGGGGAAAAAAGAAGAGAAAAAAGCTGGCACATCAACAGAGTGGGTTCAATTTAAAGACATAATGCTCTGCGCCGATGATTTCGGAGAAGCTGAAATACTCTTTGAAGCAGTTGAAGAATTGAAAAATAAAATAGAAAAACTTGAGAAAATCAAAAATTCAATAAACGACTTAGAAAGATACGGCTTAGGAAAAGAAGTGCTTTATATAACCTACATCCATGATGGAATACCAGAAAAAATAGTGTTTCGCCCGAAGAAAGGTGAAGCAGCCGAAAAGTTCGAGTTTACAGCGGAGCTTTCGATGGTAAAGCAAACATAATATTTTATTTAGACTTCCCTAATTAAGTTAGGGAAGGTTATGCATAAAAACGTTTCAGGAAGATGCGAAGATTATCTAAGAGCAGTGTATGAAATTATTGAAAAGAAGGGATATGCACGCGTAAAAGATGTTTCAAGAGAATTAGAAGTTAAACCTCCAACAGTCGTGGAAATGATGAGAAAACTGCAAAACGATGGACTAGTTATTTACGAAAAATACGGAGGCATAACCCTTACATCACGTGGAAAAGAAATAGCAGAAGCCGTTAAGAGAAGACATGATACTTTCAAGAGGTTCTTAGAGATAATCCTAGTTCCAGAAGACATCGCGTTAAAGGATGCCCATGTGCTTGAACACAGGTTAGATCCAAAAACAATACTGCAATTCACAAGATTTGTTGATTTCATAACAGAAGCGACAGCGGAACAGCCTTCTATAAAAAGACGACCGAGGATCATAAGGCGGTGGATGGAACAGTTCAAGAGATACTGCGAAGAAAAGGACAAGGAGAAATCTTAAAATTAGATTTTCAATAATTTTCCTAACTTTCTTAGGCAATGCAAATCTTTCCTAAATTCTTTAGGGTAAGTTCCAAATATCCCTAAAACCACTATAAAAGTTAGGCAACCCTAAATAGGTGGCTCCTATGGAAAAAAGACTTAGCGAGTTAAAACCCGGAGAAAAAGGAATAATCCTAAGAGTTGAGGGTTCAGGAGCCACTAAAAGAAGAATTTTAGACATGGGACTGGTAAGAGGCACGGAGATTAAGGTGATAAGGAGAGCACCCCTAGGAGACCCCGTTGAATTTCTGCTCAAAGGATACAATTTGAGCTTGAGAAAAAGTGAAGGCGACAACGTGTATGTCCGTGTAGTAGAAGAGGGGGAGAAATGATGTCGAAAATGCCGTTAGCCATGCTTTCCGAAAACGAAGAAGCAATAGTTGTTGAAATCCGCGGAGGCAGAGGTTTGGTTAGGAGATTGTCTGAGATGGGATTCACTTACGGAGCAAAGGTTAGGATTTTACATTCAAGCTCACCCGGTCCTGTTCTGGTAAGCATCCGAGGTTCGAGGATAGCGTTGGGAAGAGGAGCGGCAATGAAGATACTGGTGAACTTGGAGGTTGAGAAGTGGCAATAAGGGTTGCTGTGATAGGAAACCCTAACGTCGGTAAAACCTTGATTTTTAACAATCTAACAGGCGGAAAGGCTCACGTCGGTAATTGGCCTGGAAAAACGGTTGAGAAAAAAGAGGGAAAATGCGTCCATAAAGGCGTTGAGATGAAGATAATTGATCTTCCAGGGACTTACAGTTTGACGGCGAATTCTATTGATGAGTTAGTAGCCAGAAATTACATAGTGGAAGAAAAACCTGATGTTGTTATTGATATTGTTGATTCGTCAAACCTTGAAAGGAATCTTTATTTGACGCTGCAGTTGCTGGAGCTTGAAGCGAACATTGTCATAGCGTTGAACAAGTTTGACATAGCCAGAGATTTGGGATACGAAATAGATGTTAACGAGCTTTCCAAACTGCTCGGAATCCCTGTGGTTCCGACGGTTGCGACAACAAAGGAAGGGATGGAAGAGCTGAAAGATGCGGTTCTTAAGGCTGCAAGAGAGAAAAGGAAGAAAAGGAAAATTGAAGTCAGTTACGGTAAGAAGTTTGACGAGCTTATCTTGAAAATACAGCGTGCCATAGAAAATGATGAAGAACTTTCAAAGAAGTATCCGACGCGGTGGCTTGCAATAAAAGTACTTGAAGCAGATGAGGAGGTTCTAAAAATCATTGACAGGAGCCCTTGCAAACATGAAATTGTAAATCAGCTTTTGGAGATGAAAGGTTGAGCAAAAAGATAAGAGAAATTCTTGGAGAAGACGCTGAAGTAGCCTTTGCTGAAAGACGCTACGCGGTTATCAGTGAGATTTTGCCTAAAGTTTTGAAAGGAGCTAAGCCTTTAACCCGTTCAGACATGCTCGATAAGGCACTTCTGAACAAGTATTTAGGCATACCGATTTTTTTGGCGCTTTGGTGGGCTCTCTTTCGTTTTACGTTTGATGTTTCAGCTCCGTTTTCTGATTTGATAGACATGTTCTTTTCATGGCTTGGAGAAACAACGAGCGGAGTCATCGCTAACGAGCAGATAGCGTCCTTTTTATCTGACGGCATCTTCGGTGGACTAGGCGGAGTTTTAGTCTTTCTACCGCCTATATTCTTCCTTTTCTTGGGGCTAGCCATACTTGAGGACAGCGGCTACCTCGCGAGAGCAGCTTTTGTAGCGGATAGGATAATGTATAAGCTTGGATTGCATGGAAAATCTTTCATTCCTATGCTCATAGGATTCGGATGCAACATTCCAGGCATTATGGCTACAAGGACAATCGACAGAGAAGAAGACCGCATACTAACAATTCTTGTGAATCCTTTAATGTCTTGTAGTGCTAGATTACCCGTGTATATTCTGGTCAGTAGGGCCGTGCTCGGAGGCTATTACACCGCTGGTGTTTATTCCATGTATATCCTCGGGATAGCTCTAGCCGTGCTCATGGCCTTGCTGTTTAGGAGGGTTATCCCGTACTTTAAGGGTAAGCCTTCTCCGTTTATTCTAGAATTGCCGATGTATGCCAAGCCCACGTTGAGAAACACGTTAATTCATATGTGGGAAAGGGGAGTCTTATTCTTGAAGAAGGCTGGGACGATAATTTTTCTTGGTATAATAGTTGTCTGGCTTCTATCCAGTTATCCTTGGAACGCGGTGCATGTAGAAGACAAATTCTTGTTAGAGAACTCTTATCTTGCCATGTTTGGAAAAACTATTGAACCCATATTTCGTCCTTTAGGCTTTAACTGGATGGGCGCTGTAGCATTGTTCTTTGGTTTTATAGCCAAGGAAATAGTTGTCGGAACCTTCGCAACGCTCTTCGGCTTACAAGCTGAAGGACCAGAGGAAGTAATACCCGCCTTGAAAAGTAGTGGAATATTCACTCCGTTGACAGGATTGGCTTTCATGGCTTTCACGCTTATTTACTTACCTTGCATTGCAACTGTGGGGGTTATTTATAGAGAAACTAATTCTTGGAAGTGGACGCTTTTCACCGTGATCTACGAGTTGATATTGGCGTATGTTGTCGCCATGGCGATTGTCTGGATAGGGGGACTACTGGGTTATGCCTGAGGTGGCAACATGAGACTGAACAAAAGAAATGTACAAACAATAACAGTCTATGCCTTAATCCTAGGAATCCTTTATCTTGTAATAGGCGCAATTGAATTTATAACCGGATTCTGGGACTTACTTTCACCAGGAAGTGCCGAGAGTGTTTTAGGAATTCCGGTAGATGTCTATGGAGGATTTGCAACTATGGTTATAGGCGCCGCTTATTTCGGTACAACATCATTGTGGAGAGGAAGGCATGAATCGCTAGGTTTTGTTCTGGTGGGTTCGCTGCTTTCAGCAGTCTTCGGAGCTCTCTACTTATTAATCGTTGGTGCAGATGGACTTGAAGCGTTACTTGCTTGCTGGAGTGGAGAGAAATGGAC
>PIYA01000032.1 GCA_003601785.1 Candidatus Bathyarchaeota archaeon | reverse complement strand
ATAAGAATGCTTGGCCCAAAGCTTAAGATGCCTGTCAGAAAGGTTTGGCCGAAGATTGAAAGAAGACTGAGCAGCTCTGCGGTTACAGCTTCCAGAAATGGGATAACGCTTTTAGTGTTTTTCGCCGTGGTGCTTATCCCATCACTTTTCGTCGCTCTTCCAGCAGTTGAGGCTGTTTTTTCAGGTGTTTTACCCAAAGCTCTCAGCGGGTCTGGTGTTTGGGGAGATTATTGGCAAAGCATTCTTTTGTCCTATTTTGTTGGAGCTGTTGCCACAGTGTTAAACATGGTTATCGGCTTACCCATGGCTATTCTGATAGCGCGGAGAAAGTTTGGAGAGGGAGCCTCAACCGTTTTAGACACGCTTGTTAACATTCCTATAATCGTTCCGTCTGTTGCTTTGGGAGCCTCTCTCGCCATCTTCTGGAAGGAGAATTTCGCGTTCATACCCCAAATCTGGCTGCTCATCTTCGCACATCTCTCCATCACCTACCCGTACTTTGTAAGGTCAATGTCAGCAGCCATAGAAAGGATAAGCGTGGAACTTGAGGAAGCGGCAAGAACCCTTGGAGCAAGACCGTTAGGCGTGTTTAGAACGATAATTTTTCCGTTAACCAAGTACTCCATGCTTTCCGGTGCAATCATGATGTTCACAAGAAGCGTAAGTGAAACAGGAGCTACATTGGTGGTGAGCAACCTTAAGACTGCACCGGTTTTGTTGGCGAAATACTGGGTGATACCTTACATGGAAAATCCCAGTACTGCACCAGTGACAAAGGCGGAAATCGGCTTGGGTTGCGGTTTTCTTATAGCCTTGTCGTTCATTGTATTATTAGCTTTAAGATTGATTACAAGGAAGGAGAGACGCTAGTATGGTTAATATACTGCTTGACAATAACGCATTAACGCTTCCTAAGCCTAGAGAAGTGAGAGGTTAAGACAAATGCCTGATGTTCGCTTGGTGAACGTAACGAAGAGATACGGAAAGATAGTTGCGGTCAACAAGGTTAACCTCCACGTTTACGACAAGGAATACTTCGCTCTACTCGGTCCAAGCGGATGTGGAAAAACAACTCTGCTCAGGCTTATAGCTGGCTTAATTAAGCCAGACGAAGGAGAAATATACATCGGAGACAAGCTTGTCAACGATGTTCCTCCCGAAGACAGAGATGTAGGGTTTGTCTTTCAGACTTTTGCGTTGTTCCCTCACATGAACGTTTGGAACAACGTGATTTACGGTCCAAGAGTTAAGGGTTTCGACATGAAGAAAGCGAGCAGAATAGGAGACGAAGTGTTAGAAATGGTTAGGCTGCATGAACGATTGGATGCCTTTCCAAACGAGTTAAGTGGGGGGATGATGCAGAGAATCGCCGTGGCGAGAGCCTTAGCTGCAGGTTCAAGACTGTTACTTTTAGACGAACCGTTGGGGCAGTTGGATGCAAAGGTGAGAAACGAGCTTAGGTATGAAATAAGAAGGATGGCTAAAGATTTGGGGTTGACTGCCATACATGTAACCCACGATCAGTCTGAAGCCATGGCTATTTCTGATAGAATTGCTGTTATGAAAAAGGGGGGAATTCTGCAGGTTGGAACCCCAGAAGAGTTGTACATGAACCCTAAAAGCGTGTTTGTAGCTCACTTCGTCGGAGAATCAAACTTTTTAGAGGGTTATGTCTCAAGCGTGGGAAGCAAAACAATAACTGTGGAGCTTCGCAACGGGATAAAGGTTGAGGCAGTCCATAAAAACGCGGAGAGGTTGAAGAAGGGTGAAAGGGTGGTTTTGGCTGTGAGACCCGAAGCGTTCACCATTGAAAAAGGGATAAAAAGAGGAAAGAATTCTATTGAAGGGGTTGTGGAAAGGACAACTTTCGAAGGAACAAATATAAGATATGAGGTTAGGCTTAAAAACGAAGACTTAATCGTCATAGTCAAGCCTTCACTGATAGGAGAGTGGTGGAAAGTAGGTGAAAAGGTGACGGTGAGCTTTCCGTTAGAGAAAACACACGTGTTCGCTTACCCGAAAGCTGGATTAAGGGAGGAACTAGCTGTTGAGTGAGTTAATAAAATGGTTTGAGAAGAGAAGAGAAACA
Organism: Candidatus Bathyarchaeota archaeon; assembly: GCA_003601785.1. Taxonomy (GTDB): domain Archaea; phylum Thermoproteota; class Bathyarchaeia; order Bathyarchaeales; family Bathycorpusculaceae; genus PIYA01. Next base: position 6,081 of record PIYA01000032.1, on the reverse strand, counting down.
AAAGCGTTGTCAACAATACAGCGACACCTAGCCTTGACAACTGGAATAGTGGAAGACTTGGAAAAGGCGTTGCAGGCAGCAATAAATGATGATGAAAAGGAAGTGAAGAGATGCGTAAAAAGAGTTGCAAGCGGTGAAGAAGAGGCAGATGCCTTAAGAAGAAAGGTTATGGATGAAATCTCAAAAGGAGAACTCTCACCGATCGATAGAGCCGACTTAATGGATCTTGTAAAAAGAGTTGACATGGTTGCGGATTGGACGAGAGAATCTACACGAGTTTTACACGCGTTATCCATGAAAGAAGTGCCAGACTCGATCAAAGAAGGATTAATGGAAATGATCAGAAGCATAAAAGAGTGCGCAGCCTCTTTACAGAGATGCGTAAATAAAATGATGTCGAAGCCTGAAGAAGCTCTTCAAGCCGCTGACACCGTGGAGAGAGAGGAAGAGAAGGTTGACGATCTACACGAAAAGGCTAGGATGTTATTAGTGAAGGAAGATTTAAAGAAAATAGGAGTGGCGATTATGATAAGTCAGCTTTTTGAAGCAATGGAGATGATTGCGGATTCATGTGAAGACGCGTGCGACCAAGTAAGAGTTATAATGGTTAGAAAGTAGGTGAGTGATATGTCGGAGATAAGGATTGATATAACAGAGTTAAAGAGTGAAGGCAGCGACTTGATTAAAGAACTCGCAGAGTTCATAAAGCAAAAGACGGGAAGCGAAGTTGAAACTGCAATGGATGAAATAATCGTGAAGAATGAAGAGGAAAACGTTAAAAGAAGGTATCTGCGGGTGCTTTTGAAGAAGTTTCTGCATAAAAACGAGTTGAAAGACTATTTCAGAGTCATCGGCGGCAAAGAAGAAACCTTAGTCGTTAAAGAGAGAAAAATCTCCGAGGAAGAATAGCTATTTTTTAGCTTTTCCAGCTTTTTTCTTCAATGCTTCACGTTTCTTTTTAGCTAAATCTTCCTGAACCTTGAGAATATGATGTCTTGCAATGTAGGTCTTCTTATAAGCGTCTAGCAGCTTCTTACTTTCCATGTGTTTCTCAGCTTCATTAAGCAAGTTTTGCACGGTAACCAAGGTTTGACCGACCTCATACTTCTTACGTTTAGGGTTAATTCTCCAGCCAGATTTGTCCTTTTCGTTCTGAAGTGTTACGGAAAACAGGAACAGAGCGTATTCCAGTTCTGCGGCGACGTGCCAGACAGCATCTGCAAACGAGTTTTCGTCTTTATTTTTTAGAGTTGAAATTGAATTTTCAAGATGATTTATCGCGGATTTCAAGGCTTTTGATATTTTATCGTTGACAGCCATTGTCTCAACTCGTTTTAGCACATTATACACAATCATTCTTTTTTATTTGTTTCGCAAAAACTCCCGTATTTCAATACCTCTCTTTGACAACGAAGACTATTCCAAGCAGAATCAACGTAGCTCCGAAAACAAACGTTAACGCGGGTATTTCGTTGAATAATACTACACCTAAGATTGTAGCTCCAATAGGCTCCAACAAAGCCATGGTTGCCGTTTCAAAGGATTTGAGGTTGGACAAGGAAGAGAAATATAATGTGTGAGCAAAGGCTGTGGGCAGCAGACCTAAACCTATCAACGGAAGAGCTACACTTATTTCGCTTGGTAGTCTCAAAATGTTGTTTCCCATAGGTAGACTTAAGATGCCTACTACAAGAGCTGTAAAAAAATAAATTGGAAACATTGTTGGGAGTATCGCCATCTCACCTCTTATTTTCTTACCGTAATTGAGGTAAAAAGCCTCAACTAAAGATGCTAAAACAGCTTCTAAATCACCCTTTAAACTTGGAGAGCCAACCACTATCGAAGAGGCATCAGTGTTAACTATGGTTTCAGCGTATGCAATCACGCATACACCCACAAACGATATCGTCAAGCCTACGATTGCGAGACGGGAAGGCTTAAGGTTGAAGAGGAAACTTGAAATAAACATTGAGAAAATTGGGGTGGTGTTCACGAGAACGGTTGCGTTCAAAATGGTTGTATCTTTTACCGCGGAGATAAACAAGATGAAATGAAAACCTAAGAAGACGCTGAGGATTAAGAGTTCCTTAAGATTCTTTCTCACAAGTTTGGAATTGAAGGATTTTCCGAGAAAAATCAGTATTACAGCTAAAGCCACGCAGGCGATTATCAAACGCCAGAAAGCTATGTAAAAAGTGTCTAAGTTTTGTAGGAAACGTATGAAAATTGACGCTGTTCCGAAGAGAACACCAGCCGTTATGCTTTCTGTTAAAGCCAGCCTTCTGGTTCGCATAAGCATCTACATGTCCTTTTTAGCTTTTGGCTGAATTTTCCACAAGTTAGTATTTATAACTATCTTGCAACTCATGAACCACCAGACTTTTACCTTTTAACCACACTAATATGCGTATTCAAATTGAAAGGTGAAAAAGATGAACACTGAAGAAATTATGAAATTAGCTTTAAACCTTGCAAGGTTAAAGGAGATTCCAGCGGATAGCGCCATATACGTAAGCGGAGACAACCTTAAGAAAATTTTGTTCTGCATAGACGCTGGCGTTCCAGAGCTTTTACTCGCAAAGCAGTTAGGTTATGACGCGGTAATCACTCATCATCCACCAGGCGGAACAGCTCTCATAAACTTCTATCAAGTTTTTAAAAGACACATCCAACAGATGATGGCTGTAGGAGTCCCCAGAGAAGAAGCGGAAGAAGCCGTTGAAAAGAAGTTTAAAAATTTGGAGGTGGAGGGACACATGCGTAACTATGCACATACCGTTGACGCTGCAAAACTTTTGAAAATTCCTTACATGAACATACACACACCACTAGATGAAATTGGGAGAAGAAGAATGGATGAGAAAATAAAAAGCAGAGTCAGAGAAGATTCCGAAGTGAAAGATATAGTCCAAGCTTTAAAGGAGCTTCCCGAGTTTAAAAACGCAGTTACAGAAATCAAAATAAGAATGGGAAAACCTGAAAATCCAGCTGGAAAAATCGTTGTATCCCACGGTGCTGGAACAAACGGTGGTTACGAAATTGCGACAACATACTTCAAACACGGCGTTGGAACAGTGATATACATTCACATAAGCCCAGCGGATTTGGAAAAGCTGAAAGCTGAAGGTAGGGGAAACCTTATAGTGACCGGGCACATCGCAAGTGATTCTTTGGGTATAAATCCCTTAATCCATGAACTTGAAAAGAGAAGCATTTCCGTAACAAGAATAGGGGTTGTTTCAGATTAGAAGATTAAGTTAAATGGTTCGTTGCACAGCGATTTCAACGCTTACAAAGAATTATCTTTCGATTGAAATTTTGCTGACACCCGCCTCTTTTTCAAGTCTCACCACGTGCTCAGCTTTTTCCGCGAAGGCTTCACTGTGCGTAACAGCGATTATTTGTTCTATAGCTTTAAACTTTGAAATTGCTTCTGCCAGGCGGTCTATGGAGCCGTCTTCCCTTCCAAGGCTTTCCGTTGGTTCGTCGAGTAGAAGCATGCTTAACCCGTGACCTGTTCTGGACTGCATTATCAACTGACCCAAACCAAGTCTATACGCGAATGCGAGGAGAGTTCTCTCTCCACCTGACAGGTTTGAAACTTCCCTTTCAACACCGCTTTCACTTTTTACGTATGGCGTGTAGGTTTCATCGATTATAACGTTTAAGAGGGGTCCTTCTCCACCGACTAGGCTGTCTAAAACTTGTTGAACGAAGTTTCTAAGAATTTTTACAAATTCGCTTCTCAGTTTCGGTTGGATGCTTCTGTACGCGTCGCGTATGCCCCCGATTACTTCAATAGCCTTCACTATTTTTTCCATGCGCTCAACTTTCTGCTGCGCCTGATCTATTCTATCTTTTATCTCTTCCAAACGTTTCGCTAGGTCTCTTTTGCGGTTTTCTTTGGTTTTTAAATCGGATTCAATCTGATAGAAGTGTTTGAAGGCTTGTTCTCTGTGAATTCTTGCTTTCTCAAGTTCGGAAACGTCGAATTTGCTTATTTCTATTCGAACGGCGTCAAGTTGTACGCGTAGTTCCTTCTCTAACCTTTGTTTTTCATCAAATTCCTTTAAAAGATTCGCTAAGGCTTCACTTTCCTCGTTTATCCGCAGCTTTAGCTCTTTAATTTTCGGTGTAAGTGTTTGCATGTTTGAAAGTGCAAGGTCGGCGATGTTTCTTATCCGTTGCAGCTCCTCTATTTCGTGTTGAAGTTGCATTATCGTCTTTTGTTTTTCCTCGTTTTCCTTCCGCATTCTTTGTAAAAGGTTGTTTTTGTACTCCTCTGTTAACTGTTGAAGACACAGTGGACAACGGTTTTCCATGGGTAGCGATGATATCCGGTTCTGGTTTGTTCTCACAGTTTTCAAGGCAGCCTCTTTTTCACCCCTCATACTTGCGATTTGATCGTCAAAGGATGCCAAGTACCGTCTCAGGGTTTCCGCCGGTTGATCGGGGGATATTCCTATTTCCTTGAGTCTAGCCTTGTAGGATTCAACCTGTTTTTCCGCGGTGCTTAAGCGTTGTTTGAAGTTTTCGATGAGGTTTTTCTTTTCTTCTATTTTTCCCGCTAAAACGGCTGATGCGTCTTCTATGTTTGTTAGGTTCACCTGCAGCTGTGCCTCTTTTCTTTTAAGTTCCTCTGTTAGATTTCTTATTTCTTCGAGTTCCTTAAGTTTCAAATCAGCCTCTTCTAGAGTTTTTCTGGCTTCTTCAAGTTTTTTCGCTATGCCTTGCAGTTCAATTTCAAGCCGTGAGAACTCTTCAGCCGTTTGGTTGTATTCCATGTTCAGTTTTTCCATCCCTATGACATCCGGGTCTTTTTCATACGCTCTTTTTTCACCTTCGTATTCTCTTTGGTAACCGGCAAGGTTGCTCCAAGCTTTCTCGTAGTCTGACAAGCCGAACAGTTCGTCTAGTCTTTTCTGCCTTTCCCTCGGTTTAGCGTCGAGAAGTTCTTTGAGGCGTTCCTGTCTAACCCAGACTATTTCTCGGAAAACATCCTTGTCCAAACCCGTTATCGCCTTGAGTTGTTCAGCTACCGCCTCGCTTTTCACACTTGCAACTAGTTTTTCACCTTCAAGGAGTTTTAACTGGTCAAAATCTTGGCTTATCCCTTTTCCTCGCCTTTTTAAGCCTCGTGATATCGTGTAGCTTTTCCCGTTTTGAGAGAACTGAACAGTTACTTTTCCGGTTTCAGCGTCTTCACGTAAGAGATAATTGTAGCTTCTGCCTAGAGGGTCTCCGAACAAGGCGAAGTCTATGGCGTAGAGCACACTTGATTTTCCGCAGCCTAAACCGCCGACGAGACAGTTGAAGCCTCTTGTAAACGGCACTGTTGATTTTACGTGAGAACGAATGTTCTCTAGTTGAACAAGTTCTATTCTCATTTGAGAAGTTCCTCCAGGGTTTGCTTCACTTTTTCCTCCTCCTTCTTTGTCAGCGGTTCAATCAAGCGAACCGCGACGCGAGCTATTTTTTCCGCTTCTTCACTGCTGTAGCGTTCGGAGAATATCTGCAAGAAGTATTCGAAAGCCTTCGTTTTCAAATCTTTAAATTCGCTTTCGAATATTGAACGAACAACCTCTTCTGAGACTCCGCTTTCACGCAGCAGAACAACAGGATGCACGATTAAAGCCTTTTCAGCGGCGTTCCTAACCTTAGCTATGTCAACAGCCGCACGACTGGCTTCAACGGGCAATGTGCCTTTCAAAACAGGGATAATCACTACGCCGGGTTCGTCGGCGCCTTTCACCAGTTGAACAGCTAATTCGGTTATTTTCGAAGGAGTCATTCCCGTGAAGTCTTGCTCTAAAACAAGGAATTTGCGTGTTGACTCCAACTTTATAAACTGCGGATTAACGTTTCCGTTTTCATCAACCCTCACATAGTAGAAGCCCTTCTCGTTTTTAACCTCATCATAATTGACCGTTTCAATGCTTCCACTGTACACTAATAATCCTTTTTTAAACTCCTCTTTGTAGGGCTTATGGATGTGTCCAGCTGCGTAATAGTTGAAGCCTTCAGGTATGAGTTCAGGGGATATCTCAGCTTCCATGTAGGGAGGCTTAAGGCTTGGAATGT
>PIYA01000031.1 GCA_003601785.1 Candidatus Bathyarchaeota archaeon | reverse complement strand
TTTTTTGCACATTGATTTTGACATCCGTTTATGACGATCAATTTCTTAGCTCTTTTAGCTATGTCAACATAAAAAGGCATTTTAACACCTACAGGTGTAACGCAGCACATTCTAGCTTTTCCTTCCTTTGTCAATTCAACGGCTGCTAAGTATCCGATTAACCCAACATTTGCTGCTCCGCCACATGCCAAGATTATGTTGAGATTCTCCGCTTCTTTTCCGCATATAGGTAACATCTTGGTTTTGGCTTCAACCATCTTTCATCCCTTCTCAAATTTTGTAGAGTTAGTTACAAATAGAAACCATATTTATACTTTTTGTTACAAAATGTAAAATAAAAACATGAAATTATCCCTGACTAGTAGAGACCATAGTACCCACCGTGTCTTCCATATCTTCCACCTTCCCTATGTTCATCACAAGGCTCTGCATCAGCCAGCTTACCAGCCAAATAATCGTTAAGCACATCCCTAACCACTCCAGAAACACCAGTAATCGGTTGAACACCCAACCTGTTAAACCAGTCAATCGCCCGTGGTCCCATTCCACCGGCAATGATAACTTTGGCGCCTTGACTTGCTATAAATTCTGGAACAACTCCTGGGGCGTGGCTGTTAAAGTACGGGTTTTGTTTGGTTTCCACGCTTTTTATCTGACCATTTTCCACTTCAACGAAAACGTAGTATGGGCATCTTCCGAAATGATAAGCCATTCTGCTTTCAAGACCCTTGTTTTCTTCAGATGCAAACGCTATCTTCATCTCAAATCACTCCCAGCATAGGCATCAAAAATTAAAATCATATTTATACCTTTGGTTACAAATCGTAAATGAAGAAATGTTATAGCATCATAAGCCTAACTCACGTATCTTCTCTCTTATAGCTGAAGAAACGTGTCTAACATCTTCCTCTGAATACTTAAACGTTGTGAAAGGTCCAAGCTTTTTAATTTTAAGATCATATTCCAAGTTCAAATATCCAGCGTACTTTATTCCCAATGAGTCCAATATCTTCTCCTAACTTTTAACGACATCAAAAGCAGCTAAACCCGTTAAAGTTCCAGTGTTCGATGCTCCACTGTTACAGATAGCAATTCCGATTTTAGGTATTTTCAACTTCACACCTTTCAATTTTTTAAGATAAGTATTTTGTTATGTGGTTTGTATTCTGGTTACTTCATCCCAGTATTTTTCGTTAATGCTGCAGCCGGGATCTGGACCTTGCAGGTCGTTAAAATAGGCGTAGGCTCTCGCTCTGCATCCTCCGCAAATGTTTTTGTATTCGCATTCTCCACAACCTTTGAAAGCGTCTCTGTTCCTTATTTTTTTCAAAACTGGAGAGTTTCTCCAGATGTCAACTAATCTTTCCTCTCTGATGTTGCCGACTTTTATGGGGATGAAGACGCATGGTTCAATATCTCCGTTTGGTTCCATGCCGCAGTATAGTCTTCCAGCACCGCATCCGCCTATGAATTCCGTTAATGATTTTGTTCTTCCTTGGAGTGTTTCCATTGCTGCCTTGTTTGTAAAGTGAGTTGGAACTGCAGGACCGAAGGCGTACTTGAACGATGTAACGGCGTACTGCGGTGCGGTGGAGAAAGTGTCTAATTTGCAGTTGGTGTCGATGAGCTTTGAGTAGAGAAAATCTAGAAGTTCTTCTCTTTCCTTCGGAGTTAAATCTTGACTTATTATTTCCTTTCCCCGGCTTACTGGAATGAAGTTGAAAACTATGAAGCGTCTTGCGTGAAGGTCTTTCTCGACGAATTCCGCCAGCTTCGGTATCTCTTTCAAATTGTAATGTGTCGCCGTTGTTGCAACACCCGTGTCTAAGCCTACCTTAACACAGTTTTTTATCCCTTCTACAGATCTCCTCCAAGCTCCAGGTATACCCCTAAACTCATCGTGAGTTTTTTCAAATCCGTCCAGAGAAATTTCAGCGTATTGGACACCTGCATCTTTCATTTTTTGTGCAATTTTTTCAGTTATTAAGGTTCCATTAGTAGCAACGGAAACATAAAATTCCTTGTCAGCAGCATACTTAGCCACTTCGAAAAAGTCTTTTCTCATTAGAGGTTCTCCTCCAGAGAAGGAGAGGGCGACAACTCCCGCCTCTGCAAACTCATCTATCGCTTTTTTTGCCTCTTCTGTTGTTAACTCGTCTGGTGCAGGTTTAGGTCCAGCGTTTTCATAACAGTGCTTACACCTTAAATTACATTGTTTTGTGAAGTTCCAGACTATGAGGAAGGGTGCAGCCGTTGTTTGTGGTCTTTGTACACCATAATAGCCTATTCCTTCAAGAACGTTTGATATCCCCCTTCTCACTAGGGGGTTTTTAAGGGATTCTACTAACTGTTCTTTTGAGACTCCGAAGGATTGGGAACCCTTGTCGAGGGCTAACTTAACTATCCAGTAGGCAAGTCTTTCTTGAATGCTTAATTTTTCGTTTTCACCCACGTATTTTTTTAGGGCAACCTCTAGTTTACTGCCTTTCTCATTTCTTTTTGAAACCCATTTTAACAATCTTCTGGAAATTGGATTGCCAAGCCACGTCTTAACGGTGTTTGCAACTAAATCTGCTTCATGCACTACGTTCTTCCCCTCAGATAATTTATCACAGCTCTCACACCGTTTTTTACGAAAGTAAACTGTCTATTTCTTATCCATCTCCAAATAATTTTCGGTCTGAGATAAAAGCTGATATATGCCTTCCGCAGAAAACTCTTGAGCTGCTTTTCGGTTATTCCTTTGATCTTCATTATAGGATCAATGGCAGTGTATTTACTCCAATCCTTGGTTAGTAACAAATCGTTTTCTACGGCGTAGTTGAACACAGGGGTACCTGGATAAGGAGTAAGTATTGAGAATTGAGCGTAATCAATGTTTAAGCTCTTTGCAAACTTTATCGTTTGCTTAATCGACTTCAGAGTATCGTCTGGAAAACCGATTATGAAGGAGCCTAAAACCTCTATTCCAGCGTTTTTCACTATTCTCACAGCCTTTTTCACTTGTTCAAGAGTTATTCTCTTCCCTACTCCGTTGAGGATTCTTTGACATCCAGATTCTATGCCTAAGTACAGAACCCAGCATCCCGCCCTTTTCATCTTTTCAACAAGCCTCCTTGTTAAAGTGTCAACCCTTGATGATGCACCCCAAGTGATGTCCCATCCTTCTCTAATTATTCCATCACAGATTTCTTCAGCTCTCTTCTGATTAAGTGTGAAAGTGTCGTCCAAAAATTCGACGTTTTTAGTATTGTAATCCTCGTAGATTATCCTCATCTCTTCTAAAACATTTTTAGGACTTCTACCTCTCCAATACCCGCCGAACAGACGGGAGGAAGCGCAAAAAGAACAGCCGAAGGGACAACCTCGACTCGTCAACATAGTAGTATATCTAACTCCGTTGGCTTGGTACTTGTCGAAGGGTAGCAAGTCTCTGCTTGGGAACGGAATCTCATCTATGTTCTTGATAAAAGGCATAGGCTTATTATCGATTATCTTATCTCCCTTTCTGAAAGTGATGCCCCTCACCTTTTCCAATGAAACCCCATTCTCAACAGCCTTGGTCAACTCTTCTACGGTTCTCTCCCCTTCACCCTTGACAATAATGTCGACGTATTCACATTCCCTCAAGGTTTGCACGGGTAAGAAAGTTACGTGAGGTCCACCCATAACAACCGTGCAGTCTTTTCTCACATCTTTCGCTATTTTAGCAACTGCATAAGCTTGAGGTATAGACGGTGTCACGGAGGTTATCCCAACAATGTCCGGATAGAAATCCTTCAGCTCCCTCCTCACATCTTCCATGCTGTAGTCCAGAATGTTCGAATCAATTATTCTCACCTCGTGATTATCCCTTAACACAGAAGCAAGATAAGCTAATCCTAAAGGTGGAGATGAAACTCCAACAACAGATTTCACAGCTGAATTATAAGGAGGCGATATCAAACAAATCTTCATGTCCTTACCTCTATATCTTAAAGCTTTTTCACCTTCCCCTCGATAACTTTTACGAAAAGCGATTCTGTAGCAGCATCTAACGAGGAGGCTACAGTTCCAAAACCGAAGGGTTCATCATTGTTGTGTTTGCTCATCAAAGTTCTATCCGCGGTTAACACCGCATCAAGCTTCGTTACGCTTCATCTCCTTTCTCAAGTTTCAATATCTCACTTTTTCTACCATATTACTTACAAAATAGAAACAAATTTATACTTTTTGTTACAGAATGTAGCAAAGGAAGGAAAAACATGGATGAAACAGATAGAAAGATAATTGCTTCCTTACAAGAGAACGGAAGAGTTTCGCTAACCGAGCTTGGGAAAAAGTTAGACCTATCTCACGTAAGCATCCGAAAAAGATTGCAGAAACTCTCAAAGGATTTGCTTAAAGTTTCAGCCGGATTAAACGCTGAAAAACTCGGCATTTACTTAGCGATTGTCTGCGCAGAAGTTGAAACTCCCAAACGACTGCAAGAACTCATCCAGATTTTTTCAAAGTGTCCAAGAATGATATTTTTGGCCAGAACCACTGGCGCTTACAATCTCATGACGATAATGGTTGCTGAAGACGCTGAAACTTTAAATGCTATAATTGAACACTGCTCCGTCCGAGCTTACAAAGGTATCAGACGTTCAGAGGCAATAATAGCTGAAGCGCCTACTATTCCAAAATACCTTCCGATAAAAATGGTTACAGATAGAAGTGCCGATGATGCTCCTTGCGGAATAAACTGTGGGAAATGCATAAGGTACAAGCAGAAAAAATGTTTGGCTTGTCCCGCGACAAAATATTACAGAGGACCATTATAAAATAAGTTTAACGAAAAGTTCTTCGAGTTAACATTTATTTTGTGAAAAAGAGAGGAACTCGAAAACTATATTAGAGCGGAACCGCTTTCAAATGAAGGCTTAGAGGAGATAAGAAAGCTGGCTTTGTTAAAATTTGAGAAAGGAGTTGCAAATTAGGTTGTTTATACTGTTTAATGGAGAGTTACAAACTTGCGAATAGGTTTCTTTGTTTGGGAATATCCACCTGAACTTGTCGGTGGCTTAGGCACATACGCTGAATATATCACACGTGAGTTCGTCGAGTTGGGTAACGATGTTTCGGTTTTCACGCTTAATCCGGGTGATCTGAAGACAAGAGAGATTCTACGAGGAGTGGAGGTTCATCGTCCCCTAATTGCAGACGCTAGTAATGTTTTTCCAATGTTTGTTATTGACGATTTGAAGAAATGGGGTACAAACATACGCTTGTTTAACGACATATTCATCTACAACATCTTGAGTGCAACAAAGTTCATAAACGGTTTAATTAAGAAAGAAGGCTACACTTTTGACGTGGTCTGTGTTCACGACTGGTTAAGCAGCATAGCTGGGTTGATAATCAAAAACGAGACAAAAATCCCGGTTGTTTTTCACGTCCACAGCACCGAATGGGGTAGAAGTGGAGGACAAGGCTCAAGTGTTGTTTCACACCTTGAATATGCAACTGCACAAAAGGCAGACAGAATAGTCACCGTAAGCCACACCATGCGGGACGACTTAACTAGGCATGGCTGGTCTCAATCAAAAATAAGTGTTGTCTGGAACGGTGTTGATCCAGAACGTTATAACCCGAAAGAATGCCGAGAGGAAGATGTGGAGAAGATTCGAGAGAAATATGGTATTCCTAAAGATTGGAAAATGCTTCTGTTTCTCGGAAGGTTAACATGGGTGAAAAGTGTTAGAAACCTCTTGCAAGCGATGCCCATGGTTTTCAGCGAGTATCCTAAGACAAAACTTGTGATTCTTGGTAAAGGTGAAGAACAGAGAGACATTGTGGAAACAGCGGAAAGACTTGGAATAAAAGATAAAATCGTTTACCGCTTCGAATTTGTACCCGAAGACGAGAGAATTCTACATTACGCCGCGGCAGACTTGTGCATATTTCCATCAGTTTATGAACCCTTCGGCATAGTGAGCCTAGAAGCAATGTCCATGGCGAAACCGGTTGTAGTTGGGGCTCAGGGAGTAGTCGGCTTCAGAGAACAAGTTGTATCCTCTGGACCAGACCAAAACGGGGTTCACGTGAATGGTGGAGATCCAGCGGACATAGCTTGGGGAATAAAAGAAGTGCTTAAGGATTCTGAAAGGGCGAAGAGGTGGGGTGAAAACGGACGGAAAAGAGTTTTAGAGTTTTTCACGTGGAGAAAAGCGGCTGAGCAAACATTGGAGATTTACAAAACGCTCTTAGAAAAATAGGTAATGTCCAAACTTTGAATAATAATGATTATATAAAGCTTGAGGTATTCTTCATGCTTGAGTTTATATGCTTAAGGTAGAAAACTTATCTGTACGGGTTCAGGGAAGGGATATTCTAAAAGGTGTCAGCTTAAAAATTGGAAAGGGAGAGGTTCACGTTCTTTTAGGTCCAAACGCTTCTGGGAAATCCACTTTTGCTTACACGTTGATGGGTTTTCCAGAGTACAAGGTTACGCAGGGAAAGATATTGTTTGAAGGGAAAGAGATAACTCATATGCCTATTGAAGAGAGGGCGAAGCTTGGAATAGCGTTGGCTTTTCAGCATCCCGTTGCCGTGAAAGGTGTAACCTTGTCTAGGCTTTTGAAGAGAATTTCTAAGCAGCCTTTAGATTTGAACGGTTTTCCTTTAGATAAGAGTCTTTTAGATAGGGAGATAAACGTCGGCTTTTCGGGTGGTGAAAGAAAGCTTTCAGAAATCTTGCAGATAATAAGTTTGAATCCTGTCTTTGTAATCTTAGACGAGTTTGACGCCGGTTTAGATATTGTAAATCTTGAAAAGTTAACTTTGATAATACAGGACAAACTTCTCCGTAACGGTGTGTCCCTTCTCTTAATCACGCATAGGGGGAACATCCTCCAGTTTCTTGAACCAGATGTGGCACACGTCATGTTAGAGGGGGAAATGGTGTGTTCTTCTAGGAATTGGAGGAAGACTTGGCGAACTATTCTGAGGTATGGGTATGAAAGATGTAGGGAATGTAAAGAGCGCGGATTACTTTCAGATTAACCATGAAATCAGACGGATGCTCGCTGAAAAAGGCGTGATCTTATTGCCTAGTCCTGAAGCCTACGAGAAGATGGAGTGGACAAGGGAGCATTTCGGTCAGAAACCCGTGGAAGGATACTTCATCTGGGTTAAAAAGCAGGTGAGCTATCCTATAAGCACGTGTATAGCCATTTCTTCTCCGGAGGTTTATCAGAAACCGCGAAACTTGGTCATAGTTGAAAAAGGTGTCAAGGCGGAGGTTTACAGCATTTGCAACGCTGTGAAACCTAACTTGTCTGGAAAGCACGTGGGTTATTCGAAGATAATTCTCAGGGAAAATTCCACGTTGAAGATTAGGCATTTTCATAAATGGGGTAGAACTGATGAGGTTTCATCAGTCTTAGATTTCCTCTTGGAAAAAGGTGCAACGGCGTTCAGTTTTTACAAGAGTTTGGCTCCGCCTGAAAAACTGACAGTTGAGAACCGAACTGTTTTAGATGCCTATTCTTCAGCGAATTTTGAAACATCTGTCTTAGCGAAAAATGGAGAGGTCAAACTTTACGATTCGATTTTTTTAAACGGAGAAAAATCCAGTGGAATAGTAAAGTTGAGGATGGTTTCGGGTGAAAACTCAAAGATTCTGTCCCACAGCAAGATTGTTGCTGAGAAGGCTGGAAGGGGACACGTGGACTGTATGGGGTTGCTGCTTTCTGAAAACTCAAGCATAGACTCCATACCTGAACTTTTAAACAGCAACAAAAACGCGGTGCTCACCCATGAAGCCTCTATCGGAAAGGTTTCAGAGGAAGAACTGAACTACCTTAGAAGCAGGGGATTGACGGAAGATGAAGCAATCAACCTAATCGTAACAGGCTTTCTCGGAGAAGCCTTGGCGTACAGGGAATATCCCATACCCGCTGAGAGTCACATGTGAACTTCAAATAAAAACGTGTGAACGTTTTCTTTTTTCATTTCGTAACAAAAGAGTAAAATATGGGCTCTGCTCTGAGAAACAGTTTAATCTGTTTGCGTTTATTTTAACTTAGGTGAAATTGTTGTCTCTAACCTTGCGTGATGCTCAGCATCTCTGCTGGAAGAATTTTAGGAAAATTAACGATAAACTTGATCCGGTGAGAGGGAAAAAGTGGACGCCCTTCGTGATGGTCACAGATCTGCTTGAAGAGGCTGGCGAAGTAGCCTCTGTTGTTAAGGGATTAGAAGGGTTTAAACCTCCGGAAAAGCCTAAAACAAGGGAGATGTTAGCTACTGAGCTTTCAGATTTGCTCTACATGGTATTCGTTTTGGCGGAGAGCATTACGGAATAAACTTGGAGGAAGCTTTTCTGCAAACCGTGAATGACTACGTTCTTCGGTTTATAAGATAACAAAAGGTGAAAGTAAAGGTTCTAAACCTTCTTGTAGACTATGTCCTTCTCTCTTACGCGTTGCGCAACCTTTAAACCTATGCTCTGTCCAGCCTCAGCTCTCTCGATGTTTTGATGTTCAATCTGCATAGACTCGACGACTTGTTCAAAATCCGTTGTGGGTCCCTTGATGACTATGTGGTCTCCAACGGCTAGGGGGGCGCTGAGCTCTACGACGGCGACGCTTATCTTTCTTGGTGAAGAAGTGTGTTACACGTCCAACCTCAACAAGGTTTTCCTCTTCACTCAAACGTTTCCACCCAAACGGTAATACTATGGCTTAGCATAAATAATTTGTCTTTTCTCTTTTTAACTGAAAATTCAGCCAATAGGGTCTACCCCCCTATCGTTTTTCGCGGGACATCACTTGATATAAGCTGCTTTCTGTGCTCTTCACAAAGTCTGTAAACTCCGTTATAGAAGTTCTTCGGTTTACAAGGAGCTTTCATCAAGCATCCTTGGTTTCCACAGTGTTCCAATCCGAGGTTGTGTCCAATCTCGTGCAGGCTGATTCCCACACAAGCTTCGGGTAGATGTTGCTTTTTCATTCCGTATGTTGAGACTATTGAGAGGTTGCGTTCAGGTGTTAATCCCATAAGGTCTTCTCCGAATCCGAGGATGTAATGGGGTAGGATGACGAGGATTATCTCTTTTGAATTGTATGTGAAGTGTTTCTTCAACTCGTTTAACAAGTCGTCTAAGTAGATCATTCTTTTTCTTTTCATAAGAAACTTGGCTAATAGGCTCTTCGGGCTTAGAAGTAAACGTTCCGGCAGCCTCTTTCCGGGCAGAATCTCACACTTTTCTATTCCGTATAATCTCTTAGAATTTCTGCAGATTTCCTCCAGAAAATCGAAATGGCAATCGAAGGGCTGAACGATTAAACGGTGCCGCCTTTTCAATCGCATATTTCGCCTTCCAGATAATTCGTAAAAGTCTTAACAATCTTTACATGCAGTTTTTCACCGAGCAAACTGTCAGAGTCGCTGTTTCTCACAACAACTGGTTTGTAAGCAAAGTTTCTCCCAATCCACGAACCAGCAGTCTTGCCAACCTCGTCGATAAGGACTTCACCAGTCCAGCCTATCCAACGCTGATTCCTTTCAGAGACAACCATTCTAGCCAAGGCTGAAGCCAAACGACTCCTACGCTTGATTTCCGAGAAAGGAACAGAATCTCTCTGCATCCGAGCCGCCTCAGTCTTAGGTCTCGCGAAAAACTTTGAAACGTTCACTATGTCGGGTTTAACCTCTTCAATCAAGCGCAGTGTTCTGTTGAAGGCTTCCTCCGTTTCACCTGGGAAACCACAGATGACATCGGTAGCCAAAGTGATTTCTGGAAAACTTCTTCTGAAGGCTTTCACCAGCTCTTTGAACCCTTCGACGGAGTACTGGCGTCTCATCAGCTTTAACACGTGGTTGTCTCCGCTTTGAACTGGTAGGTGGATAAACTTGAAGATATGCTCGTCTTTAAACGCTCGGATGATGTCTTCCAGAATTTTTTCAGCGCCATTCGGAGTCATCATTCCAACGCGAATTCTGAAATCTCCATGAAGGTTACACAAAGCTTCGAGCAGTTCAGCTAGGTTTGTGCCTATGTCTATCCCATAACAAGCCGTGTCCTGCGACGTAATCCAAAATTCACGAACGCCAGAAGCCAAGTCCTTTTCCACTCGATCAACAATCTCTTGGATGCCGTAGCTTCTCAGACGTCCTCTAGCAAATCTGACGCAGCAGTAGGCGCAGGAACCCAGACACCCGTAACTTATAGGGATTATACCTATCAAAGGGTTTAGCCTCACTCTTGGAAGGTTTAAACTCGGCTTATTTTCCGCGGCTTCTTTTAGAAAAATGACTCTTTCACCGTTCAGAACACGTTTCACAACATCAACGATTTTATCTCCAGCAGCCGGACCGACAACCCCGTCGAAGCGCACTTCTCTGCGCAGTCTCTCAAAGTTGATTAGAGGCAGACAACCCGCAACTATCAGCTTCTTATCCTTCGGAACGCGTTTCAAGATTTCAATCATACGGTTTTCGGTTGGTCCCTTAACGGCGCAAGTGTTGTAAATCAACACATCAGCTTCTTTAACAGTGTCTGCGAGCTTATACCCAGCATCCGCTAAGCATCCAGCCAGAACCTCCCCGTCGGCTAGATTCGCGGAACAACCGAAGCTCTTAAGGTATATTTGCACGTTTTCCATGACACTATGTTAAATGCTTCAAAAAGGAATAAAAACGTAGGGGTCTGCGGAGAAGAGATTTGACACAAACTTGAAATGAGATTTTAGAAAGATTTAAAAAGAAAAGAACTTACATATTTAAAACATATTTAAATCTTAATATATAGAAGTATAACTTTCCTCGCTTATTTCTAACACGCATCGGAGGGAGAATTTATGAAATTAATCACACTATATCTTCCCGAACCCTACATAAAAGCATTAGATGAGCTCGTGAACGACAAGTATTATCCGAACAGAGCTGAGGCTATTCGCGTAGCAATCCGTGACCTGATAAACGATGAGGTTTGGCGGAGGAAAAAAGTTGGCTAGCATGCACCCGTTGGAACACGCACTGAAACACGCTCTGCAAGACACGATAAACAGTGAAATTCAATCGCCGGGTTACTGCCGCATAGTAGTAGCCGGCGTCGGCGGAGCTGGAAACAACACCGTGACTAGGCTCATGGAGAACGGCGTGGTCGGTGCAGAGTGTGTAGCCATAAACACGGATGCGCTTCATTTAAGCGTCTCCAAAGCGCATCGAAAAATTCTGATAGGCGAGAAGCTCACCAGAGGATTGGGGGTTGGAGGAGACCCGAAGCTCGGTAGAGCGGCAATTGAAGAGTCGAGGAAGCGCATAGAGGATTTGTTCACAGGCGCGGATATAGCCTTTATAACAGCTGGTTTGGGTGGCGGAACAGGCACAGGGGCAGCTCCGGTTGTTGCTGAAATTGCAAGGCGTAAAGGCGCCCTAACTGTCGGTGTGGTAACGACGCCCTTTCGTATAGAGCGAGGAAGGATGGAGCATGCAGCCTTCGCCTTGACGGAGATGCGTAGGCAATGCGACACCGTGGTTGTGATAGATAACAACAAACTCATGCAGCTTGTTCCTCAGTTGCCGATAAACGAGGCTTTCAGGGTTGCAGACCAGGTTTTGGCGAACATGATTAAGGGTATCGCTGAAACGATTTCCGCTCCAAGCCTTATCAACCTAGACTTCGCAGACTTCAAAACAATAGTCAGAAAGGGCGGAGTAGCCATAGTCGGAGTCGGAGAATCCGACGCACCTAACAGAGCTGAAGAAGCCGTGAGAAACGCTCTTAGAAGCCCCCTCCTAGACGTTGACTACATGGGTGCCAAAGGAGCCTTGATTCACGTTTCAGGAGACAACCAAATGACCATCGAAGAAGCGAATCGAGTGGGTGAAATAGTCGCTGAGATGATGGATGACGATGCATTGGTCATCTGGGGTGCAAGGGTGAACCCTGAACTCAACGGA
>PIYA01000030.1 GCA_003601785.1 Candidatus Bathyarchaeota archaeon | reverse complement strand
ATTCGGAAAGCCTTCGGTTTCGAGGACGTAGTTCGCATAGAACACCACATAGTGGAAACCTACAAGAGCATAGTTATACAGCCCTACAACAAGCTAAACGAGCTTCTGGAAATCGCAGATCACGTGAAAAACATAAGTGCAAAACACGAGGGAGCCTTCCCCGAGATTGAAGCCAAGAGGGAACATCCATCAGACATCCTAGAGTACTTTATCCCGAAAAAAGAGATAATTGAAAGGGGGTTAATGCCCAAACTCCTAATCAACTACTTGGACAAACATGATTCCGTTAACAGAACAGCCAAAGCTTTAACCGAGAGAGGCTTAACTTTCATAGCGGCTCAAAATCTTCACAAAAAATAACTCCCATTTTCTTTTAAGTCTTTTAAGCCGCAAAAGAATCGGAAAATAAGGGAAAATAAGTAGTGTTTACCACCAGCGTTCTTTAGGTTTCCTCATGACCAAGTAAAGGGTTGTAGCCACAAACAACACCGTTGTTATCGCTAGAATAGCCACCACACGCCTCGTGGTGTCAAGTTCGCTTTGACTTCCCTTAAACTGCCAATAAGTTTCATTTAATTGAGCTAAGTTTTCCTCTGTAAGGTTCATTCCAAAACTCTCCCAAAAAGTCTGGTTAAGCTGCCAGTATGTAGCATTCAAACTCTCGAGTTTGCTTTTAAGTTCTTCCAAGTAAACATTTTTGACAACGGTGATGGGGAAGCTTGGATTGTATTCAAAGGATGAATCCACAATAGTGTATTTGAGGTCTAATTTAGCGTGGGTTGCGTCCCAAACGTCGGTGGGTACTGGTACGCTGTAATTATACGAGTATGTATCATTGTAGACCAGACTGGCGTCTTTCAATACGCTGGTAGAGTTCAGCAGAAAAATCTTCTCTTGGCCGTACCTGAATCCATAAACGCTGAGGTTTAGATGATGCACTGTAACATTTTTGGCTGTGCAACTAACGCATAAGTTAATTGTTATGTTTCCGCTAGGAACAGTCTCCCGTGTGGCGTTAAACCTAATTGAGATTCCAGCGTAATCCCTTGAAAAGAATTGTTCCGTTTCGTTTGCCGTCTGTGCTGTGGTACATTTCACAAGCATCAAGGTTAGGTTCACTAAAACGAAAATCACAATTAAAGTTTTAATTTTCTTCAAGTTTTTCACTCTCTGTTCTAAAGCTTATCGATTGAGTTTTAAAGAAGTTTATTTAACGATTTTCTATTCTTATTTTGTTATTTAACGGCTATCTGAAAGAGTTTTTTAAAAGAGTTTTTTAAATTTTAATGCGTAAAAACGATTATCTAACCGAACGGATGAAGCGTTGATACATGTATACGAAATAAATAAGGGCGAAAAAAGTCAAAACGATTTCAAACGCCAAAATCGCCGGGTTGTTCTCAACAGCCATGAAATAACCATGCTGCAAAATGTCCGTGAAAACCAGTATCTGAAGGAATATGGCTCCCCCTAGGCAACTTAAGCCTAAACTGTGGAAAAGCACGCGTATTCTGCGGTTGCGTGTCGTCGCGGTCTTCATTTTTATCGTGAATATCAAGAGTTAATACTTTAACTTATACATTATGAATCCTCACACACGACAAACTCTAATAATTCCCCCTCAATATCCCATGTTAATACCATAATTTCAACAGAAAACGTAGGGGAGTATCATTTAGCAAGACTGCATTTTACTAAATTCTGTATTCCTCAGCCTTTTCAGTTAGCACAACCTTTCCTTTCAAATCTCCCATGAACCTAGCGAACAAATCTGCGTGCTCTGTGTGAACGGGAAAAACTTTTTTCGCGTTGATCTCTTTGAGGATGCCTTTCAGTTGTAGGGGCATTATGTGTCCTGAAACGTGCACGTGATACTGGGGCAAACCATAATGTCCAAGCCAGTTAACCAGTCTTTCAAAGTCGATCTCCATCTCCTCGTTGAATGGTTCGGAGGCGGAGAGAACGTAGCAGCTTCCAGGCTTAGGCTTGATATTCACGAGCTCTTCTAAACCGTAAAAGGACATGACCAAAATGATTTCGCTCTGCCTCTTCGAAACATCGAATACATCCACTATCTTCTCTGAATGCTCTTCCATAATTTGTTTTTCCCACTTACGATACGTTTTCTTCGATTTCCGAAATATCAAAAGGTTCTCGTCATCTAAGTTCGGAACTTTCAAATGTTTGTCTTCACGCAAAGCATTCAACATGTACGCTTGTTTCAGTGAAACAGCCAAGAAACGTCCGTTCTTTTCAGCTGTTCGATAAAAAGAGTTCAACCTGTCAATGTCTGTGTAAGCAAAATCAGCAAGCACTATACCGCTTGCCTGTCTAACAACATCATTCAGTTTGTTTCTAACCTCAACTTCGGAAGAAACGGAGGCGCCAGTCATGTTTGTTGCTTCTGTGATAACGGCTACGGGTTCAGCTTCTCTTGCCTTCTCAACGAAGTCCATGGTCATCTCAGGCTTTTTTCCGTGAGCCCTGAAATCTCCCGTGTAAACAACGCTTCCGTTAGAGGTGTGAACTATGAATCCGTAGGCTCCGGGAACCGAATGGTCAACATGAACAGGTTCAACCTCCAAGCTATCTACGACTATTTTGTCTCCAGTTCTGAAAGACTTAAAGGCTATGTCTTCAACGTCAAACTCTAAATCAGCCGTTCGAATATCACTTAGAGCTTGCAAAATGGTTTTCGTTGTTTCTCCACAATACACGGGGATTTCGCGGTTTACGAAGGATATGTATGCCGAATGATCCATGTGAGAATGTGAAAGGAAAACTGCGTGGATTTCCGGGTTTTTCTCCTCTCTGTACACGCCTTTGATTTTCGGTAGTATCTCAAGCTCTCTTAAGCTTTCCTCACTCTTAGGTGACAGAAATGGTGGTGAATAAAACTTTTTTCTCGAGGCGAAGGACATTCCGAAATCCAAGAAAATCTTTGTGTCTCTGTCTTGGAGTAAAATCTTGTTTCCACCGATTTCATCAACTCCGCCGTAGAAGGTTAGACTTGTTTTACACTTAACCATGTTTATCTTCCAGCTTGCCCGCTTTTTCCACAGATATTTGAAATAGCCAAAATTACATGTGGAAACGTGAATATACTGAAAACTTTTGTGTATTTTGGTTTTCCAGCGTTTTTCACGGCTTTAACATCTCCTCCAGCTTTTAAATATCCTCCGATGAAGCTTTCGGCGATAAGTTTGACGGGATGAGTCCCAACAAAAGGTGGAATGTAATGTCCACTGTAATATAGGAATTCAGCTATATCCCAAGCCTTGTCGCCTTTTCTTGACGCTTGCTCGAAATCCATCATGTAAACTTCTCTTTCTTTAACCATGAAGTTTTCAGGCTTAGTGTCTCCCAATGTTATGCCGAGCGCGTGAACCTCAGCTACCTTCTCACCGACTTCGCTTATAATTGCCAACTCTTGTTTTGCATTCCTACCTCTCTTTGTCCGTGCAACACTCTTTATCACATCGGTCAAGCTTTTCCCCTCAACATATTCCATGAAAACCAATCGTTCATTATGGTTTACATGAAGAATCCTCGGAACTCTGTAGCCCCTAGAATGCAGAAACTGGTTTATGGCGCATTCCCTTTCCAGTCTTGAACGTCCGGAAACAGCAAAGGTTCTTGTCCCTAAGGTCCACAGAGCCAAGGGAAACCATTTAAAACTTGACCAGTTCTTAAACCTTTTGACAATAAACTTTTGTTCACCGTTCAGAGGGGAAGCCTCAACAAGGTAAACATCATTTAAGACGCCTCCAACCCTCTTAATCTTAAACTTAACATCCTCACCGGCGGAAAGTGTTTTTCTAACGAAACTTTCAATATCCATTCTGTCAGCCAGAGGAACAAGTCCCCGCGCGGTTGGAATATACAAAAACCTCTGAGGGTCTTCCAATCCGCGGACAAGCATCAACTCTTCCTCGGCGTTCTTCCGAGATTTCAAAAAGAGTTCCTTGCTCTGTGAGAAGACGTTCATAACCTTAGGAAAAACACCGAGTAAAGTCGTGAAGAGGGTTCTTTGAGTGGTCTTCTGAGCGGTTCTGAAAAAGTTTATGAAACTGACTTTCCGGCTTCTGGCGTGTTCCACGAACTCTTCAGATATTCTTAAGTATCCATTGGAAAATTTGATGAATCCTTCTTTCTCCAGTTCCCTTAAAGCCTCGGAAAATCCATGCGCCATCAACTCTATATTTCTTTTCTTAACTTCCTTCCGCATAAGATTGAGCAGACTGTAAACGAGAGGCGGAAAAACACGGGTCATGTTCAACATTGTTTCATACATAAAATACTCTGGTTTTATCCTAAATTCATAAGATAGCTCTGGAAAGCTCAAAACTAGGTTTTCCAAAAGTTCAACGATCAAACGCTTTTTCAATTTAACCTCTTGAAAACGCAAGTATTCCTCATTCAACAATGGAACATAGGGAAAAATTATTCTTCCAGCCAAGGCTTCACCCAAAAATCCTCTCTCCACATCCCTTTCAAAAACCCAGTCGTCAACAGCGAAGACCAAAATGTTTCGATCATCAAAAGTTTTCACATAACTCATCAGCCTGGGCTGAAATCTGTGAATCACAAGTAAAACTTCCACCACCATTTCCTTATTGCAGAACCCCGAAGCATAGTCGCCGCAGATACACACGGCTTTTATCTTACAAGAACCCGCTATACGTCTGCTGAAATTGAGGATATGCTTTTCCAATTTCTCGTTTAGGTATTCCCTTTTTTGAAGCAAATTTCCACCTTAAGATAAGCAACTACCAGATAGATTCGCAGCTCTAAAAGATATAATTAGTGCTTCTCAAGGACTCTACCGTAAAGCCTCAAAGCTTTTAAGGCTTTCACAGCTTTTTCAGGTAGATTGTAAAGCGGAATGTTCGTGTCACCCAACACTTTGTAAACCAAGGCAAAGTCTTCCCCACCAGCTGGAACGTCAACAACAGGTTTTCCCGGGTACTTCCTAGCAATTTTAGGAATGACTTCAGCGTCTTCAGGCTCAAAAAAACAAGACTTAAGCATGTTTATTATCAACACTCCGTCTACACTCTTGTCTTTTAACACCAACTCCAAAACCTTTGAGTACCTTTCAGCCCTTGCATCAGCTATCATATCTATAGGATTTGTCGCATCCACACCCGGATACAAGCCTTCAATCTTCCTCTTAGTTTCATCCGATAAAGCTGCAAGTTTTAGGTTGTTCCTTGCAACCGCGTCTGCAGCCAGTATTGCAGGTCCGCCTACGTTGCTTACAATCGCTATGTTATCTCCATGCATCGGAGGCTGCTTTGACAAGGCGATAGCAGAGTTCATCAATTCCTCGATGTCTTCCACCCTTATTATCCCCGCCTTTTTGAGAGCTGCGTTAAATATTTCATCAGATCCAGCTATGGAGGCTGTGTGAGATTTTGCCCTTTTTACGGATTCCTCTGTTATCCCGCCCTTCAACACAACAAGGGGTTTTTTCTTCACTATTTTTCTGGCTTCTTCTATGAATTCTCTTCCCTTTTTGATTCCCTCCATGTACAAGCAGACAACCTTAGTTTCTTCATCTTCTCCAAGGTAACGCAGCAAATCAACGTCATCCACATCTATTTTGTCTCCCATAAAAGCCAGCTTGCTTATGCCAACGTTATAGAAGCACGCCCAATCGAGCAGACACGCGCCAACACCGCCGCTTTGACATATAACGGCGATACTTCCCTTTCTTGGCATGACATCCCTTTCAAAAGTTGTGTTCAAACCGTTCGCAGCGTTTATCACACCCATAATCGTGTTAGGTCCCAAAATGCGGACGCCGTATTCTTCTTTGAGTTTAAGCAACCGCCTACGCTGGTCATCCTTGTAGCCGCCCGTGATCCCGACGAGCGCTTTCACCCTCTTTTCTGCACATTTTTCCGCCTGTTCAATTGACTGCTCAGGTGGAAGCATGAGAACAGCCATGTCGGGAGTTTCCGGAAGTTCGTCAACTCTTGTGTATTCAGCGTTTGCATCCACGTCTAAAACGTAAGTTTTCCCACGAAAAAACTTCCTCATGTTGTAGACAACGTTTTCAAAGAGCTGAGGGGAAGCCATTCCAACCTTTTCCTTAATCCTGCTTGAACCTATCAACGCAACGGTTTTCGGTTCGAAGATAGCCTTCACGTTTTCCATAAATCTGCCTTCTGACAATTAGGTGAGAAAGAACATAAAGTCCTTTCACACTCATAAATTTTAACCCTTTAATGGCTTTAAAAAGCCTATTTCTGCATGATCTTCATGTATGCAAACAAGGCTGCTGAAGCAAAAATTAAAGCGAAAACCATCAAGTCAAGAGGCATAAAAAGTTCAATAGACTGATTCCTAAGAAGGAAGGATCTTGCAAGGTCAGCTCCACAACTTAACGGGTTATACTTGGCTATAAGTGCGAACGCTTGCGGCATCACACTTTCTATAAACTTTAACGGATAGAAAACCGTGCTGCAGAAGAAAAGAACGTAATAGACCACTCCTCTCGTCGTTACGTACTTCTCAAAGCTTGTCGTTGAAACGGCGATCGTTATGCTTAAACCAGAAGTTCCAATCGATATAAGGAACAGGGCTAAAATTATCGTTAAAATCTCTAACGCAGATGGAACATTTCCAGCTAGAAGAGCTGTCACCGCTAAGGTTGTTAGAAGCAGAGGAATCATGTAAATAATCCCTCGTACGGCTCCAGCTAGAACCCTTCCAAAGGCTAACTCCCATCTTTTAATAGGCAGACTTAGCATGTAATGGGAAATTTCACGTCTAATCTCCCTGTTAATCTCCCTTCCAATCATAAAGGCAGCAGCGAAAAGAGCTGTTATTGTTATTCCAGGTGAAAAGAACAAGAAATAGTTTCCAATTTTTGGATCAACCATTCTCGTGTAAACCACAGCCATTATAAAAAGGTCCGCAAGGTTCATGCTCACCATCCCAGCCAGCCACCACTTGTACCTGAAAAAATATCTGAGGTCGCGTTCCATAATGTATAATATAGCCTTCACTGCCAACTACCGCCCTCTAATACTCTCTCATGTAAAAATATGCCCAGAAAAGTGAAAAGTGAAAAGAAAGAAATTATTCCAAAAATTGCTATTGCAGGAGCCGTTAAGACAGCAGATTCCAATCCTGCACCCCACCGGAAAAGGTCAGCTGCAAAGGTTAAAGGATTAAACTGTGCTATACCAGCGTAGTATGAGGGCATGTAAACAAGCGGGTAAAGCGTCGTGCTTAACCTGACGATTAACGCGTTTATCATTCCTAGAAAAATGTCAAACTTGTCTGAAGATTTTATGCTTACAGCTAACGTTATGCTAAAGCCTGAAACGCCGAAAGTGAAAAGGAAAAGCGCGAGGAAGGCTATGAAAAGCTGCAACGGACTAACAAAGGATTGCGGATTCGAAGACCATATCAAGTATAAAACAACCATGAGCATGGGACTTACGTAGAGAAAACTTCTCAAGCCTCCACCTATCGACCTTCCGAGAACAAGCTCTTTTCTTGAAACCGGTAGACTAAGCAAATATTCGATTACACCGTGGTCTGCCTCCTCATATATATCGTATCCTATGAAAACTGACGTAGAGTAAAGTAGAGATATTATTATTCCCGCTGCGTAAAAACTGAAGTAGCTTCCTCCAACGGCTTCTTGAACATCTGGTCTAAGCATCTTATTAACCACCAATCCGAACAGGGCTATCTGAGCCAGAAACCATAAGGCACGCATAATCAAAACATGCTTGTAATTGAGAAAAGTCCTCAAATCCCTCTCCGCAACAACCCAAACATTCCTAAGGCTGATCATCGTTTCTCAGCTTCCTCAATGGTTAACCCTGTGTAATGAGCGAAAACGTCATCCAACGTGGGTTCACTCATCTGAACAGACTTGATTGGAATGCGCATCTTAAGGAAGAACTCCGTGATCTGAGGCAGCACTTCCTCGGCTTTGTTCAAGTAAATCTTCAGATGGTTAGGCTTGGTTGATAAGACATCGACCACACGATTCATACGCTCTACTTCTTCCAAGCATTTTTTTGAAACGTCTTTTCCCAAGACAACCTCTATCACGTCTCCGCCCGGTATGCTGTCCTTCAATTTTTTAGGGTTGTCGCAAACCAAGAGTTTGCCTCTGTGTATTATTGCTACACGGTCTGAAAGCACATCTGCCTCGTAAAGCTCGTTTGTGGCGAGCAGTATGGTTGATCCTTCATCTCTCAGACTTCTGATCATGTTCCAAATCCTATGCTTACCCACGATGTCAATCTGCGTTGTCGGTTCATCGATAATCGCGATTTTCGGTCTCTGAACCAGTATTTTGGCTACTTCGATTCTTTTACGCATACCTCCAGAAAACGTGTGAACGCTTTTTCTCCGCTCATTCCACAAGCCGACTTCCTCTAAAACCCACCTTAAACGTTTCTCCCTCTCATTAGACGGGATACCACAGACCTTCGCATGCCAGTTCAGTATGTCCCAAGGAGTGCTAACCCATAAGACCTTCGGATCTTGAAAAGCCATTCCAACCAAGGTTCTAGCCTTGTCTGGCTCCTGCGTCACGTCGTATGGTCCAACAAAAGCCGTTCCTTCGGTGGGTCTGAGAACAGTTGTCAACATAAGCAGCGTTGTTGTCTTCCCCGCTCCGTTAGGACCCAGAAGACCTAAAATCTCTCCTTCCTCAATCTCCAGGTTTAAATGGTCAACTGCTGTTAGATTTCCAAATTTTTTCGTGAGATTTACAATTCTTATTATCGGTTTCGGCATTTTTACACCTGAACGCTGAAGAAGATACACATAACGTCTAAAGCTAAATAAGTTTATCTTGACAGCAAATTAAAGGCTGCTTTTTCAGCTTTCTCCATCACAAGGGACTCGTCTAGGCTTTTCACCTTTCTGTTTTCCATCAAAATCTTTCCGTTGACAATAACGGTCTCCACATCGCTTGCACGGGCTGAATAGACCATGCTCGCGTAAATGTTGTGTAATGGTTTCAGATGAGGCTTTGAAAGGTTTATTAAGATAATATCAGCCTTTTTTCCAACCTCAAGTGAGCCAACTTCTTCAAGACCTAAGCCTTTAGCTCCGTTTACAGTCGCCATCCTCAAAACTTCATAAGCCGACAAAACCTTCGGATTAGAATATAATGCCTTTTGAGCCAAGGCTGCAACCTTCATGGTTTCAAACATGTCCAACGTGTTGTTGCTCGCCGCACCATCCGTTCCCAAACCCACATTGACACCCAAACCCATCAAATCTTTCACTTTCGGCACACCTAAACCGAGTTTCATGTTAGCCACAGGATTATATGCAACATTAACACCTTGACGGCTTAAAATCTGCATATCCCTTGTTGACAAGTTTATACAATGCGCAGCCAACACATCACTGTTTAAGAATCCTATATTGTTCAAGAATTCAACCTCGCTCAAGCCGTGTTTCTCCTCGAACCCCTTAACCATGTCTCTTGATTCCGCCAAGTGAATGTGTACACCGACGTTCAACTCTGAGGCTTTTTCCCTGATTTTTCCGAGAAGTTCTCTGCTGCAACTGTAAACCGCGTGGGGACCTAGAAACGCCGTTACTCTACCGTCCGCGTATCCGTTAAAATTCTCCGCAAATTTCACACTTTCCTTGAGCATTCTCTCACCCAAAGCCTCGTCTCCAGCCTCGATTATCCCCTCAGCCAGAACACCTCTCAAACCGCTCTGCTCCACAGCCCTCGCAACCATATCCTCATGGAAGTACATG
>PIYA01000029.1 GCA_003601785.1 Candidatus Bathyarchaeota archaeon | reverse complement strand
GATGAAATCCTGCGTAGGTGTGAGGGTGTAGACCTAATTTTCCTAGAAGGCTTCAAGAAAATAGTAAGTAAAAATGAGGATGTACCAAAAATTGTGGCTGTCAAATCCGCTGAGGAAGCCCGGGAAGCCGTAAAAAATTTCAAGCCGATTCTCGCCTTCACTGGTTTGTACTCCACGGAAAATCTAAATCTAGAAATCCCATATTTTGATGCGGTTAAAGCGTCAGAAAGAATTGTAAATATGGTGGAAAAACTTGTCGAAGAGAGATGTTGAAGAAGAGATAACGATAAAAATCAACGGAAAAAACCTGCCGATGACCCCTTTCGTTCAGAGGATAATACGAAGAACTATTCTAGCTATGCTCTCAACCCTTAAGGGCACAGAAATTCAAGGTAACGAGATTATTGAAGTAACGGTCAAAAAAGCTTCAAAATAGTTTAGGTTTGTGGGGTTTGGAGATTTTGTAGAGAGGGGGAGAAGGGAGAAAGGAGAGCTCTACAAAAGTAGAAAGAGATTTTCTCCAAACCTTTCCACCCGTTTAAACTTCATGTCTGTCCTAAAGACTTTTGATTTTTCACCTCCTCTATAGTGCTTTAAAGGCTTCAAACCATCTGTTGTATGAAGCTATCATGTCAAGTGAAACGCTGGGCTTTCTTTCCTCCAGTATCTGTCTGAAATCATCCATCCTTAGGGGTCTAGGCTTAGCCATCTTGTTCACCGCTTGGCCTGACTCGAAGAATTCACCTATAACTTTCAAGTGGGCTGATTGACACACGTCCTTTATGTCGCTTCCTGAGAACCCCTCTGAAATTCTAGCCAGTTCGTGTAAGTCAACGTCTGGTGCAAGCTTTAAGTTGCTTGTGTAGAGTTTGAACATCATCAAGCGTGAATGATGGTCTGGAAGAGGAACAAGGATTCTCTTCTGAAACCTTCTTATGAAAGGCCAGTCTAAATCCCAAGGCTTGTTTGTGGCTCCGATGACGTAAACATGAAGTTTCTTACCCTTATCTATTATGCCGTCCATTTCCTTCAAGAACTGGTTTCTAACACGAACTTCACCGCCAACCTCGTTGGAATGCTTTCCCATGAGCGAATCCAACTCATCAATGAAAACTATGGCTGGTTTCCCCTCCAAGGCTGACTTTCTAGCAGATCCAAAAAGTTTTGCAACATTCTTCTCAGCTTCACCAAGCCACTTGGACATTATGGATGCAGCGTCAACGGATATGAAAGTGGCGTCAATTTCCGTGGCAACAGCAGCGGCTAAAAGCGTTTTTCCACAGCCCGGTGGTCCGAAGAGGAGGATTCCTCTCGGCCATCCTAGGGGGAACAAGTCTGGTCTTTGAACGGGATAAACTATGGCTTCTTTTACGGCTCTTTTTGCGTGTTCGAGTCCAACGACTTCCTCCCATTTAACGTTCGGTTTTTCCTTAACTATAAGTTCTTCATAGCTCGCCTTTACGCCTCCAGCCGTTGTTTTTGTTTCCTCTGCTGTCTTGCCTTCCGTTGCTGGTTGGACGGGTGTTGCTGGCACCGCTCCTTGAAGCGCTTTTATTCTCTCCTGATAGGCTATTGCCCTTTGGATGTAAACCTTGTTTAGGCTGTACTCTGGATACAGCTGGACAAGTTTTAGAAGGGTTTCTATAGCTTTCTGATACATTGTTATCGCCATCCCTTTTGACCCTTGTTTGTCCAAACGAACGGCTTCTAAGGCATAGTTTGTCGCTGACTTTTCAAGTTCCTGAGAGGCTTCCATAGGCTTCATTCCTATTTCACCCTAGCTTTAATCCTAATCTTACCTTTGGCTCCGAGGCTCTGAAGAGCCTTTTCAATCTCTTCAGGTGGGGCTTCCAACTCGAGGGAGCATCTCGTCAAGTCGATCTCCCCTTCGCTTTTTTTAACGTATTCTAAAACGGCATCCTCTAGAGATGCTTTTTCAACCTTTAATGAAATTTCCTTAATCTCGGAATTTTTATAAGAAAAGAGGTTCTGGGAAGAGCTTTTCTCGGTTTCAACTGTTTGCTGACCTGTTGTTTGCGAACATGTTGCTGCCAACGCGACGAGTTGTTTAACGGGAGCTTGCTCTCTGATTTCTTGTTGAGTGGATGTAGCGGGCGGTTCGGGAAGTTTTTCAGATATCTTCTGCTCTAGGAATTCTGACACTTCTCTGAGTATTTGTTCTCCGCCAGACGTGGTTTTGTTCACAGGGATTACTGATTCGTCTGTCGTCAACCTTGTCGAGTATAAAGTCTCACTTATCACGTCGTTAACCTCGCTTAGTTCCGAGGAGACGTCTGGTAGAAATTCGAAGAGCTGTTTCGAGACGCTTTGAAGAATGCGTAATGCTGGTTTTAAGTCTATTATTATGTCGCTTAGTTCCCTAACGGTCTCAAGCCTTAAGATCACTCGTTCTATAGCGAGTTCCACGTTATAAAGAAATTTTATCAGCTTTCTAACTTCGGCCATTTCGTTAGCGCAAATCGCAGCCTTGGCTTTCTCGTTGCTTCTTAAGGCGTGAACACATGTTTTGAATAGTCTTTTATCCCTTTCCTTAAGCTTGAATGACACTTGTTCAAGTTTGTAGTGTTGAATTTTCAATTTGTGAATTGACTTTGTGATTATTTCTCGTAGTGGTGGAGGGTTCTTACGGAAGATTCCCTTTATTGTTTTTCCCTCCGCCCGCTACACTGTAGGCTTAAGCCTCGCCTGACTGCCCTACTTCTTTCACGTAGACTACTACCGGTGGCTCTGGGAGATTGGGAGACGGAGGAGCAGGGGTTTCGGTTTTCTGTTCTTCAGTCTCCTTCTTAGCCTCTTGTTCCGTTTGTTCTGTTTTCATCTCCACTGGTTCCGATGGTTTTTCTCCTAGAAGTATGTTTGAAAGCTTGCTTTTCATAGATTCTAAGTCTGTTTTCTCCATGTTAGCTCTCTTTAAGCATTCTTGTATCATTGAAAGAGCCGTCTGATACGCCTGTTCATCGATTTTTCCTATCTCATGTTCAATTTCAAGGTGTACTAAGGCATAGTTTAACTCTTTGATCTCTTGAGTGCATCTGGCAGTCTCTTTTTCAATTTGCTCCGTTATTTTCTGAGCTTCGTTTTTAAGCTGGTTTAAGGCGCCGTCAAAACTGTTGTGTAAATCTTCATATAATTCTGGGGAAATCTTCTTTTTCTCAACAAGCTCCTTTAGAGCTTGGTCTTTCCGCCAGATTAGCGGTATCTGGTTGCATAGATTTTCTGTTTCAAATTTTATTTTCGACAGGATTGTTACTTCGGAACCTTCGATTTTTACCGTTTCAGCTGGATACTTTATGAATTTGCCGTTGCCTTGTTGAATATAGATCGCGTTGAACCTTCCGTTTGGGTTGACGGCGAAGGATGCAACCTTCCCTATTACCCGTCCGTACTCATCTTTCACTTCCTTACCGACTGAAAGAAAAAGATTGGAATCTTGCGCCATAGTGTCATCCCCTCAATTTTAAGAAGATGTTTCAGGCGCCTTTTCACCTACCGGAACAGTTGGGATTCCAGATGGCAATTCTGGGAATTTTTCTTTGATTTTTTGTTCTGCGACCGCCGCTGCTTCTGTGAGAATTTTCTGGGCATCTTCGTTTGCCGCTTCAAAGTCTATGGTCATTCCTGTGTTTTGTCCTGCTTCAACCATTATTCCGCTTAACAGGTTGCCTATCTGCCCCAGCTCCCTGTCCGCCTCCGGGAATATGTTTGCCATTCCGCTTTTGACCGTTCTTAAAACACCTATAGCTGGGCCTAACGTTGAAACCACGTCTCCAAGTTCTGATACTGTTCGTAGTCTTAACACGATCTGTTCGAGGGCGAGTCTGGCGTGCATTATCATTCTTTCCATTTTGCGGATTTCTGCTAATTCGTTGGCGAAGACGTTGGCTCTTGCCATGTCGTGTTTTGTGTAGGCGTCAACTATTCTTGCAAATATTGATTTGTCTCTTTGGCTGAACCTTTCGCTTGCCTTGTCTAATCTTTGAATCTGTATTTCTATGCGTCTGATAGCTTGATCTAGTCTCGGCTTTAACGGGCCTGGTGGTCTGACAGCCTCTTTTATGCGTTCTGTGAAGGGTTGTTGATCGCGTCTCTCCTCCCATCTTTTTGCGAATCTTTCTGACAAGTTTATAACCTCCGGAAATGAAGTTCGTTTTAATTAATCTTATACATTGTTAATATGTTGGAAACATCTGTGTATATACCTAGCGATATATGCCTGTTTTAAAACTGTTTTGAGCTTTAATTTTCCAATGAAAAGGCTTGCTTTCTGTTTTCAATGGAATAGACAAAAACGTGTAAGTTAGACTAAAAAGGGGCTTAGAATTCAAATGTAAGCCAGGGTGAAAAGTTTGAGTGAGAGATTAAAGGTTTTCGGGTTGGTAGCTCTCTTAGGTTTCATGGCTGGGGTCATAGCTGAGCTGACTGCTGAGTACATACTGCCTGCGCTGATAGAGATATTGCCTGCGTTCTTTAGCATAAGGTATGTTCTTTCAGGGCTTGCTGGTGCTTGTTTGACGTTGGCTTTGGTGAGTATCTGGGCTTACATCACTGGGCCGTCAGAGCCATAGCCGAGAGGTCTTTCCCTTGCTTATTTTGTTTTTCTAGTTGTGACTCTGTTCGTTTTTCCAGAAGAGGTATACTTTTGTTTGTGATAGGAAGCTGATTCTTTTTAGGGTTTTTGCGAGGTTTTCCGTGTTCATTTTTTCTGTTTTTTGTAGGAATTCTTTGTGTGTTGGGTAGGCTTTTTGGAGGGATGCTAGTCTTTTTCTTGCGGCGCTGTTTTTTGCGGATATTTCTTCTAGGATTTTGATTATTTTTTGTTTTCCTTTTTCTTCGATTTTCTTTTTGTTGTAGTTTAGGTTTGTGAGCATGAGGGGGTTGAAGCCTATTTTTCGGAGTTTTTCTATTGCTTTTAGGATTGTTTTGTCTGGTTTGCTTTCTGTTATTTTTTTCATTCCGGCTTTTTCGAAGAATGGGTTGTATTTTGCCATTACTGCTAGGGTTTCCACGTAGGGTGTTCCTGCTTTTGTTAGGGTTTCGCGTACTAGTTTTGCGCCTAGGCCTGTTGTTCTGTATTTTGGGTGTATTATTACGCGGGTTATTGTGCTTATTTCTTTTTGGAGTTGTTTGAAGTTTCCTTTCCAGACTTTGCTTCTTCCGAGGCATGTTGGTGGTGGGTGGCTGTAGACTATTACTCCGCAGAGTTCTTTTTTTCGTTTTAGTGTGAATATTTTTCTTGGTGGTGGGCATCTGCTTGTTCTGTAGTGGAATATGCTTAGTTTTTTGTAGTCTTTGTATGTTCCTTCTGTTATTTGCATTTGTTTTGTTAGGCTGCATTGTTTTGCGGGTTTGTTTTTGTGGTATTTTATTGTTATTTCTTTTCCGTATTTTTTGTGGATGTGGACTGATGGGTTTAGGTCTTTTTTGAGGTCTGTGTGGGTTGTTGCCGCTATGACTGTTTTTCCTTTTTGGCGGGCTATTTTTTGCAGGTTGAACGCCACTATTTTTGCTGTGTCTCTGTCTAGGGTTGCTGCGAACTCGTCTAGTATCCAGAATTGTGTGTTTTTTTCGATTAGTTTTGCTATTTTGTATCTGTATTTTTGTCCGTCGCTTAGTTGTTTGTATGTGCGTAGGAATAGGAATGCGTCGTTTAGTCCTACTTTGCTTAGGATTTCTAGGGCTTCTTTTAGTGTTTTTCCGACTGTTTCTATTATTGGTTTGTTTGGTTTTGGTTTTATTTCTTGGATGTTTGTGCATGTGAGGTTTTTGTCTTTTTTTATGTCTTTTTCTAGGGCTTTTAGGAGTATGGTTTTTCCGCTTCCTGAGTCGCCTGTTATGTAGACTATGTCTTTTGGTTTTATTTTTAGTTGGATGTTGTCGTATATTGTGAATTTTTGTTGTTGGTCTAGTCCTAGTCCGAAGCTTTCTGCGACGCCTATTACTCGTTTTGTTGGTTTTGGTGGTGCTGTTTCGTATGTTATGTTTATTGTGAATGTGTTTGTTTTTCTGTTGTATGTTTTTTTGAGTTTGTGGATTTTGAGGATTTCTTGTTTTTTTCTTTTCATTTTTGGATTATCCACAGTTTTGGTTTTTTGTTTTTTCTTGTTGCGTATGTTGCTAGGCATAGTGCCCAGAATCTGTCGTCGTGGGTTCCTTCTGGGTGTGAGAATTTTATTTTTCCTTCTTTTGTTAGTTGGAAGTGTTCTGCGTTTAGTTCTGCTATTAAGTTGCTGTCGTAGGGGATTTTTAGTGTTTTTTGTGTCATGTGTTGTTTTAGGAGGGTTGCCATTTTTTCTTTTGTTTCTTGGGTGAATTTTATGCCTTGGGTTTGGTTTATTCCCGCGTTTTTCATGTCTTCTGTTACGTATTCGCCTACTCCTGTCATGTCTGTTAGGACTGTGTGTATTGTTTGCCATCTGTCGCAGATTGTTTTCACGTAGCCTATGACTGTTGCGTATGGTGTTTTTAGTGGGAATTGGTGTAGGTGGGTTAGTTTTAGGGTTTCGTTTTCCTTTTTTATTATTGCTAGTACGCTGTGGTCTCTGTGTTTTCCTAGGTCTAGTCCTGCGTGGAAGTTTCCTTTTGCTGTTTTGTTGAAGCTTTGGTATTCTAGTGTGTGGTCTATGCATGTTGTTATTAGTGATTGTGGTAGCCATGCGTTTTCGTTTTCAGCCCATTCTGCTTCCATTTCTCGTTTCCATCGCCATGGGTCTCCTTCTAGTTGGTGTTTTATTTTTTGTAGGATGTGTTTTTTTAGGGGTCCTTTTGGTTCTAGGGCTTCTTTCCATGTTACGTGGGTTTTTGCGTAGTCTTTGTAGGTTTCTTCTGTGAATATTTTGTGGAAGACGCTGTTTGTGTGCCAGGGTGTGCTTGTGCAGATGAATTTTCCGTTTGTTGTGCTTAGTGTGAATAGTATTGCGTCGTATAGTTCTTGGTCGTTTGGGACGAAGTTGAATTCGTCTGCGTATACTATGTTTAGGGTTGGTCCTCGTATGGTTTCTGGGTTGTTTGGGTAGGCTGTTATTGTTGAGCCGTTTGTTAGGTTTACGGTTGTTTTTTGTGGTTTTTTGTGGGTGCCTTTTGGTAGTTTTTTGAGGAGGGTGTTGATTTTTCTTATTATGAGTTTTGTTTGTCTCCAGCTTGGTCCTACTATGCCTATGTGTGTGTTTGGGTGTGTTAGTGCGTAGTGTAGGAGTAGTGCGGATATTGTTTGGCTTTTTCCGCTTTGTCTGCACCATCTTGCTGCTATGAACTGGTTTTTTTGGAATTGTTGGATTAGTTTTTGTTGGTATTCTGTTGGTTTGAAGTTTAGGTTTTTTGTGCAGAATTCTGTTGGGTTTTCTGGGAACTGGAATGTTTTGTTTTCAGTTAGTTTTTGTTCCAGTTTTTTGAGTTTTGTTTTTTGCCGTTGCTTCATTGATGAGTTTCTCCAGTTTGTTTAGGTCTTCGTCTATTTGTTTTTCGTCGAAGCCTGATGCTACGCTGTTTATTATTTGGGCTATGTAGGCTGCTACTCTTGTCCACATTTGTCTCTGTTTTAGTTTTAGGTTGTTTGTTTTCGCCATTTTTTCAGCCATGTTGAAGAGTTCTTCTAGTCCTTGGAGGGTTTTTCTCCGCAGTTTCTGTGTGTCTATTTTGACTTTTTCTTTGAGTTTTTCTATTCTTCTTGTTACCATTTTTTTGCGTTGGATTTTTACCAATAGGGTAGACCCCCCTACGTTTTTTGTCCTATGATTATGCCTGTGATTGTTCCTGTTAGTGCTGTGATGGCTGCGAAGATTTCGCTGTTCCATTTGTTTAGGAATATTATGTGGGTTGTTTCTAGGGTTGTTAGGCATAGGGTCATTGCTATTGCGAATTTCACTGTGTAGACGAGTTTTTCGCTTGGTTCTATTGTTATGGTTTTTGTTTTTCTTTTTCCTGTTTCAACTGAGATTTTGTGTGTTAAGGCTTTTTTAATCCAGTCTTTCATGGTTTTTCACCGTTTTTTGTCTTGTTCCCTTTGAGAAGGAGTTGTTTCCTCCGCCTTTGAGGAAGGAGTTTAAGAGTTGCTCCGCTTCTGTTTGGTTTACGTGTTTTTCCGCTATGACCTGTATCTTGGTTGTCCACGCTACTGGTATAGCCGTGTAGTCTATGTCGTATAATCCGTCTGCGTAGCGGAAGTTGTTCTGCGCTAGAACTATGTGTTTGTTTTTTCTACCTAATACGCCTATGAAGATTCCCCAGCTTACGACTGGAATGTCTATTCCGTTTAAGCCTCCGCTTAGGCTCTTGCCCACGCTGGCGTCGAACCATTCTACTCTGATTAGGTCGCCGGCGTTTAGGTTTTTAACCTGGTTTTCAGCCTCCTTCATGGTGCATCATGGGATAAACGCTGTTCGGACTGATATAAAGAGAAGCGAAATTCACAAATTTACCAATAAACAAAAGAAAACCTAAAATCTAATGCACACACACAAACTGCAACAATGGTGATAAGGACAGCGAAGTCTGTTATAGAATTTTTCTCCATAAACACTAAATTCGTGGA
>PIYA01000028.1 GCA_003601785.1 Candidatus Bathyarchaeota archaeon | reverse complement strand
TTTCAGTTCTTACTCTCAAATCCTCTTCAGTAATTGATTCCTGAGCCGCTTGCCTTATCTCTTCAGCAATCGTAGCCGCATCAACTTCAATATCAATGCTTTTCTCACTCATCTCTCTCAACGCATTGTATTATCAAAAATCAAACTTATATTTGCATCCACTTAGCCTAAAGCAAAACTAAACTGCTAATTAATGAAAGGATAGAAGTTCTAGTGGTTTTAGTTCTCCTGTTGTTGAGTCAACTGATAAACCAAGCTCCTCCATCAAACAATGTTTAAAGGCAGACTTTGGCACATCCTTTCAGGAAGCTTCTTCTGTTCAGGCGTTAAATAAATGTTAAGCTGTTAATCTGATTTTTCAGCGGGCTTTTCTGATATTTCTCCTTCCTTCTCTTTCTTTTTCTTCTTTTCTTTAGCCCTTTTGGCTTGCTTTGGTTTTTCCACAATTTTCATGTTTATCTGCACTATTTCGTCCGTTATCACGTTCCCACGCACCGTCTTCCGTTTTCTCTCACCTTTGCCCCGAGGGTTAAAGCCAACTCCCCCACCCAATATCACACGCCTACGAACCCCTCCGTGAACGTTAGGTCTCATAGGGAAGCCATCTTTATCGGAGCCTCCTGTTATCTGCAACTTGTGCGCGGGTAAACCAACAACTGAACCGTCTATTATCTCACCTATTTTCCTTCCAATTAAGGGAACAGCCCTAGTTTCTTCCAGTTCAACCATTTTGGATTTTCCGTTTTCCGGGTCTGACACTATTACTTTGAATTTTGCCATGGTTTCAAACGCTCCACGACGCTATGAAAGTTGAATATCTATCTATTAAGGATTTATGAAAAAGAAGAGAGGAAAAGGATTATTCCACATGCACCCTGAACAAGTCTATGTCCTCGCGCATCTCAGGTGTTAATTCAAGGAAGTCTCTCACAGCCCGCTCAACATCCTTCGACTGAGTAATATACCGTCCAACAATGATTATGTCAGCGCCTTTTTCCAAGGCTTCCCTTGCCGTTCCGGGCACGATACCGCCAGCCACAGCTATCAAAAAGCGTTTGTCTTTAAAGGCTCGCCGCAGTTCTTGGATGAGTTCTAACCCGATTGTTCTTCCGGTCTCTTGGTCTATTCCCCTGTGTAAGACAATCACTTCTGGAAATTCCTTAAGCGTCTTAAGCTTCTTCACGGGATTCTCAACGTTTAGCATGTCCACAACAGCGTATATTCCAAGTCTTTTAGCTTCGTAAATAAACGCGTTAAGAGTTTCCGGCGGTGCCAATCCAGCTGCGACAACGGCGTCAGCAGTTTCCTCATAGGCTAGGTCAACTTCCACCTTCCCAACATCTAAGGTTTTCAAGTCCGCGACAAAAAACTTGTCTTTAGCCACTTCCCTAAGCTGGTTTATCACTTTTGTTCCATACCTCTTGATAAGCGGAGTCCCAACCTCTAAGATTACTCTGTCGCTTCGTGGAATCTGCGCTATAATCTTCTTCGTCCTTTCCAAGTCCGGAATGTCAAGAGAAATTTGCAAGTATGGTGGTCTCCACAAACGCGGCACTCTGAATCCCATTATCGGATGTTTAGCCCTATCCTTATCATAGAAAAGCTTTTCCAATGACGGATACTTGGCTAACGCTCTCTTCAAAGCAAGCTTGGTTGCACTATAATTATAATGATATATCTTACGGTAATCCTTAGCTTTAGGATGAACAAACACACTGCAGATTATAACCCAATCATCCACCTTGTTCTTTGGAATTATCTCTTCTTCCACCGCATCCGCAACAGCCTTTGCAACAGCAGCTTGCGCCGGCCCAAAAATCTTGTTCGCATCCTCAAGATTCTTCACAGTGACCTTTGGAACAAGTAAAGTGTGAGGCTTAGGAGGAAGGTTGGGTCTCACAACAGCCAAAAGCGGCGTATGACCCATAGAAAGATGAGACAAACCAGCGGCAAAAGCCTCCCCAACAGGTCCATCCTTATCACCTATCAAAAGATCCACATGAGCAACTTCGTTTCCCTCTCCGATTAAAGCTTCACCAATCAGATACGTGCTCCCTTCCACATCACCGATGCTTGGAAACTTTGCCGATAACGCCTCAGAAAATTGTTTAAAATCAACATTGAACTCTTTGAGCCAAGCGTAAAGGGTGTCTCTGTGAATATTTAACATTTTAGCCGTTCCAGAAACTGTAGGTTTTGTCGGCTTACCTCTTCGGATACCGCGAGTCTCAAGCTCCTTTTTCACGGCTTCTGTCAGCATTTTAAGAAAATCATCTCTAGTTTCAGGTTTTTTAACGTCTCTTTCCGACATTCCAATAACCCTCAAGAAGCTGATAAGAGAAAACCTCTATATAAAACTGTCGGATAGCAGTTCTAAATTAGACATTCTAAGCGTATATTTTGTCGGATTAGCAAAAGATTTTCAGAAGATTCCTTACTTTTCCAGAGCTAATGTGTCGGATTTAGAGATATTTTCCCGTTTTTGCCTTTTGTTTTTGTCGGGTAGATATAGAAAAAGGAGTTTAGAAACCGTATAACTCTGAATATTTCTTGTTGAGGTAGTTAAGGTATGGTTTGACGCTGAGTTCTGTTCCGGTGATTTTTCTGATAAGATCAGCGGGGTCGTAAAGGTTTCCGTAGCTGTGAACGTTTTCAGCCAGCCACTGTCTCACATCGTGGAAGCTTCCTTCAGCGATACGGTTTCTCCAGTTCGGTAAGTCTTTCTCCATTGCAGCGAGTATTTGTCCACTGTAGATGTTGCCCAATGCGTATGATGGAAAGTAACCGTATAGTCCGCTAGCCCAGTGGGTGTCTTGCATAACACCTTCCGAATCGTTTTCAATGTCTATGCCCAGATATTCTTTATAGCTTTGATTCCAAGTTTGTGGAAGTTCCCCAACCGTGAGTTTGCCTGTAAACAATTCACGTTCAAGGTTAAACCTTATGATGATGTGCAGGCAGTATGTAACCTCATCCGCTTCAACACGAATCTTAGAGGGTTTCACCTGGTTAACAGCGTGAACGAACCTATCTAAATCCACATCCGCAAGAATATTACCTGTTAATTCCTTAAGTTTTGGCAAAAAGTAAATCCAGAACTCACGAGACCGACCGACAATGTTCTCTACAAAACGTGACTGTGACTCATGAAAACCTGATGAACATGCCGTGCCCACTGGTTGAAACATCCACTCTCGCTTTAGATTCTGCTCGTACATCGCATGACCGCCTTCGTGCAAAACCGAAAATATGGATGACGTGTAATTGTCTTCATAATAATGTGTTGTTATTCGCACATCATCGTAGTATCCCGTGGTGAATGGGTGTTCTGTTTCGTCGATTCTCCCTCCGGCTTTCTTTGACTCTATGTCATATTCGATGAATCTGGCGATTTCTTTTGCTATTTTACGTTGCACTTCTATTGGAACTCGTCGCTTAAGGATGGATACATCAGGTTGTCTTGGAGCTGTTTCACATTTTTTTATCAGAGTAACTAAGCCTTCTTTTAATTCTTCAAAAACCTTTGCGATGGTCTCCGCGGTCATCTTGGGTTCAAATATGTCGATTAATGCGTCGTAAGGTGTTTTTGTCTGTTTCACTTCCATTAGGATTTCTGCAGCTTTCTTTTCCAAATCAACCATTTTTTCAAGTTCAGGTTTGAACATGGAGAAATCTTTAGCAGCCTTAGCTTTCTTCCAAACATCTGTTGTAATAGCTCTTTGTTTTGCGATTGCAGCGACAAGTTCTTCTGGAAGTTTAGTTTGTTCATCATACTCCTTCTTTATCAGATACACGTTTCTCTTCTGAATAATATCGAGTTTGTCGTATTCCGGATGCCTAAGAATCTCTTCGAGCAGTTTTCCAATCTCCGGATCCGTCATCATCTTATGTCCAATTCGGCTAAGCATCGACAATTGTTGGCTTCGAAGTTGAATGGCTTTCGGCGGCATCATCGTCTCCATATCCCAGTGAACAACAGAGACCGCCGATTGGAAAACTATAACGTTTTTCACTTTTTCCATGAGTTTTTTATAACTTGAAGTTAAGGATTCCATTTTTGATACCTCTAATGGAAAACTAACATTGTTTAAGCTGGCATTTAACCTTTTGCAGATTGATGAACTAGTTAAAATTTAAATTATATCAAGCACATAGAAAGGACACCGTTAATCCAGTACTTATGAAGGGAACAAATAAAATGAAAGTGTTTAATTATCGAAAAGTCAAGGCGGAAGACGCGGGAGAAGGCTCTTTCAAAACAACTGTAAGATGGTTGCTCACTAAAGATTTGGGAGCTGAAAACTTCGCCATGAGACTTTTTGAGATAGAGCCCGGAGGTTATACGCCTTTTCACAGTCATCCATGGGAACACGAAGTCTTCGTTTTAGAAGGGGAAGGCTTACTTGTCGGAGAAAAGAAAGAAGAAAAGTTTAGAACTGATGATGTTGTCTTTGTTCCGCCCAATGAGAAACACCAGTTTAAGAATTTAGGTGATAAAACTCTGAAGTTCATCTGTCTGATACCTTACAAACACGGCTAAAGTGATTCCATTCTCAACTTGAGTGTTATTCGCTAAAAATATATGCAAGTTACCCTATCTTGTTTTGGGTTCCGGAGAGAAAACGGTTGAAATATGATGTAATAATCGTTGGGGCTGGTCCGGCTGGAATATTCTCTGCGTATGAAATAGCAAGGAATACAGATTTGAAGATTCTTATGTTGGATAAGGGACCAGATTTAGAGAAACGTAAGTGTCCGGCGAGCCGCGGTTTTGGATGTATTCATTGCGAGCCTTGTTTGCTTTTGTCTGGATGGGGTGGAGCGGGGGCGTTCAGTGACGGAAAGTTAACTTTATCAACAGATGTAGGCGGCTGGCTTAACGAGTATATATCTAAGAAAGAGCTTAACGAACTCATCAACTATGTGGACAGCGTTTACCTGAAATTCGGAGCAACAAAACATCTTTACGGAGCAGACATAGAGAAGGTTGAAGAAATTGAAAGGAAAGCGTCTTTGGCTGGTTTAAAACTCATTCATCAAAAGATAAGGCATATGGGTACAGAGAGATGCGCAGAAGTTCTTCGAAAGATACGCGATGAACTCGATGGGAAAGTTGAAGTTAAACTGAAAAAGGATGTCAAGGGTCTTATAGTGAAAAACAACATTGCTGAAGGGATTGAAACAACTGACGGGGAGAAATACTTTGGAAAATACGTGGTTGTGGCTCCTGGGAGAAGCGGAGCTGAGTGGCTTCAATCAGAAGCGCAAGCCTTAGGGTTGAGAACACTTAACAATCCGGTTGACGTTGGAATAAGAGTTGAAATATTGGCTGCAGTTATGGAAGAGCTAACAAACGTACTTTACGAGCCGAAGTTTATCTATTATTCAAAGTTTTTTGATGACAAAGTTCGAACATTCTGTGTTGCACCCTACGGTGAGGTCATAACCGAATCATACAATGGAGTCTTAAGCGTCAATGGACAAAGCTATGCGGAGAGAAAAACAGAAAACACAAACTTCGCTATTTTGGTTAGCACATCCTTCACCGAACCATTCAAAGAACCCATAGCCTACGGAAAATACCTCGCAAGACTGTCAAACCTCCTAAGCGGAGGCGTAATCGTGCAACGCTTAGGCGACTTAGAAGCTGGCAGAAGGTCTACACCCGAAAGAATCGCGAGAAGTATAGTAACTCCTTCGTTGAAGAACGCTACACCAGGCGATTTAAGCTTCGTCTTACCATATCGTTATTTAGCTGATATAAGGGAGATGCTTCAGGCACTGGATAAGATTGCACCGGGTACCTACTCCAGAGACACTCTCTTGTACGGTGTTGAGGTTAAGTTTTATTCTTCAAGGTTGCAACTAAGCAGCTGTTTAGAAACCAAGATTCACAACTTATTCACAATAGGTGATGGAGCAGGAGTTACGCGAGGACTTATTCAAGCGTCAGCCTCGGGTGTGATAGCTGCCAGAGAAATAATGAAAAGAGAAAAACAGGAAACATGATGAATATGGCTATAGTTCAAGAAATTAGATGCCCTAACTGTGGTGCCCCCATATCTTTCGAGCCGGGTGAAATAATAGCGACTTGCAAATACTGCGGCTACACGGTTGTCATAGAAACGGGAAAGCCGTTCACCTTTGAACATTCTATGCTCTTAAACAGGTATGACCAGACAGAAATCGAGGAGCCTATTAGAAACTGGATGCGTGAAGGCTTCCTGAAACCGTCAGACCTTGCAAGAAAATCAAAAATCACGGAGAAAAACTTGGTTTATACGCCATTCTGGGTTGTGGCGGTAACCATTGAAACAACTTACAAGGGGATTTTTGAGCGAATAACACCACCAGTCGTTAAAGAGGGAAAAATCAACAAGAAATACGACTGGCTTGTTCTCGCTAGAAAAGCCACAGCCTTTCCAACAAGAGAGTATGATGTACCGTTAAAGGGTAAAATTCCCTATGACTTTAGAAAAATTGAATCCTTCGCCAAGGTTCTTAACAGCGAAATAGACAAGAACGAAGCTGAAGAGGTAGCGAAACAGCAAATAGAAGAGCATCATCGCTATTTGGCTCAACAGGATGTGGATAAGATAATAGAGATGAAAAATGACATAAAAATAGAGCAAACGGTTTACCTTCACGCTCCGATATGGTTCATAAAATACGAGTACAAAGGCAAAACTTACAACTTATTGATGGATGGAGCAACTGGAACAGCTATAAAAGGAGATATCCCGTCATCTGGGTTCGGAATATTTTAAAACCTTAAATGTGACAATTGCTTTTATTTTGAATCAAAGAATGATATGAGGATAAGATTTTGAGCGAAAAGAAAGATTTTTATGAAAAAGGAAAAAGTCAGATGCGTCTTGGTGAGCGGATTCTCGCCGAGATTCCAGGATTTCGAGGTTACAAGGAGAAAGAACTGCGGAGAGAGTCTGACAAGCTCATCAGAAATCATCTGTATCGGAGGTTAACGGAAGCGAAAAACGACCTCAGAGACGTGTTTCAAAGGCTTTCTGACCGCCGCTTGTTCGAGGTTTTAACGGATGTAGATCGTTTGGTTGCAAAGTTTGACCGTGTGGCGGAGAAAGTGAACCACGCTTCTTATGGTTACGCTGGATTTTTCAACATTGTGAAAGTTAAGGAGGAAAACCTTGACAAGATGATAGACTTCGACAACCGTTTAATCGACGATGTGGAGAAAATAGTCAAGGAGGTAAAATCGTTCAAAGAGGAGGTTGTCAAACAAGAGTTTGGAAAGGCTAAGGAGCGTACACAACACTTGACTGAGACCCTAGAGGCTTTTGAGGACACGTTTGATAAGAGGGAAGAGGTAATATTAGGAGTGAATTAAAGATGCCACAAGTCATAGAATGGAAGAACCCGGGACCAGAGGATATTGTGTGGAGATATCCAAACGAGGAAATCACGTGGGGTGCTCAGCTGATAGTGCACGAGTATGAGGTTGCGGTGTTTTTCAGAGACGGAAAAGCCTACGACGTTCTCGGTCCAGGAAGACACACGTTGACAACGTTGAATTTACCCTTGCTGACAGGAGTCTTGTCACGGATAGCTGGATACGGTGAAAAGCCGTTCAAGGCAATGGTGGTTTTCATATCGACGAAGGTTTTCGCTGGAAAATACGGAGCGAGAGCTCAAACCACGGAGCTTGCGCCTCTTCAGTTTCACGGTTCGTTCTGGTTCAAGGTTGAAAACCCTCAGTTGTTTGTTAACGAGGTTGTGGGTGGACAGAAAGCCTACACGACGGAAGATGTTAACGATTATCTGCGTGGCTTCTTGAACGAGAGGATAATTGATGAACTTTCACATTATGATTTGATAACGGTTTTCACAAGGCTTGACGAGACATCTATGATTGTTAAAAACGCCATCGCAGATTACTTTAAACGAATGGGGTTAGAGTTGACAGACTTGCGTTTTGAAGGGATAGATACAACACCTGAATACCGTGAAAGACTGTTCTGGCTTAGAACAGGAAGAGCCACACCCACAGAAGTTTTGCGAATGGAAACCGTTAAGAAAGCCGCTGAAGAACTGGGCAAATCACCTGGAGCGGGATTAGGAACAGGCATGGTTCTCATACCACAGGTCATGACGCCCACGGGTCCGGCAGCGGCGCCAGCTGCAGCCTTGGTTATATGTCCGAAATGTGGAGCTAAGGTTCCAGCTACATCCAAGTTCTGTCCGCAGTGCGGTGCAAAGCTTACTCCACCGTCCGCTGGAACCATCAAGTGTCCCAAGTGTGGAAAACTCATTCCTGCAGGTTCTAAGTTCTGTCCAGAGTGCGGTGCAAAAATTCAATAAAGGAAAACAGTGAAATGGCTGTCGGTCAAAACCGTGGACTGTTATCTATCGGCGTGTTTTTGATAATTCTAGTGATTTCCATTCTTCTCTACACTCCGTTAGGACTGATTAAAGACTGGGGGCTGATTCCTCCATTAATAATCGCATTATATGG
Source organism: Candidatus Bathyarchaeota archaeon (assembly GCA_003601785.1). Classification (GTDB taxonomy): domain Archaea; phylum Thermoproteota; class Bathyarchaeia; order Bathyarchaeales; family Bathycorpusculaceae; genus PIYA01. The sequence goes on along the minus strand of PIYA01000028.1, from coordinate 378 downwards.
TTGCTGGACGATTTTTCTAGCTGGGATGAGAGCTTCAAACCCGCGGAAATACGAACGCGGTGCATTTAGCACATTGGCTTGGGGGTTGCTGTTGATAGCGATAGGCGGAGCCTGGTTCTTCATAGGCGTTAACTGGCTTTACTCACTGGCCATAGTGCTGTTTGTTCTGGGCGTACTAGCGATAGCTGCAGCCTTGAGAAAACGATAGAATTCTGAAACGTTTTTTATTCTCCGTTTTACAATGCTATTAGAGGAAAGGCATAGTATGAACGGAAAGATAATCGGTCACGGCACATGGTACGATAAGATGGCGGCGAAAATAATTGAAAGGGAGCGGAAGCTAGGCAGAAGCTTAAAAATGATTCGAACAGAGATGGG
>PIYA01000027.1:8887-14549 GCA_003601785.1 Candidatus Bathyarchaeota archaeon | reverse complement strand
TTGACTTGGTTGAAGAAGTAGCCATCGGATACGGTTACCATAGACTTAAACCAACCAAGCCTAAAGCCGTAACCACGGGGAGTCTTCACGAAACAACGAGATTCGCTAACACTGTTAGAGAAGTTATGATAGGTTTGGGCTTCACAGAAGTTATGAATTTCATATTAACAAACGAGGAAATAGAGTATAAAAGGATGAGAAGGAAAACGGATAGAGCGGTTAAAATTGCGAATCCGGCTTCTTCAGAGTATAACATAGCCAGGACAAGCCTCCTACCATCGTTGATGAAGAACCTGATGGACAACAAACATGAAAGTTTTCCCCAGAAAATCTTCGAGGTTTCAGACGTGGTGAAGATAAACAAAAATAGTGAATGCCGCACCGAAAGACACATGCATTTGGCATGCGTCTCATCTCACTCAACTGCGAATTTCACAGAGATAAAATCCGTAACAGAAGCCTTACTCGCAAATCTAGGCTTGTCCAATTGGAAGATTAAACCAACAAAAAATCCGAGTTTCATAGATGGAAGAACCGCGGTCATACAAGTGCGGAAAAAGAACATTGGAGTTCTAGGGGAAATACACCCAGAAGTCCTAAACAATTTTGAACTGGAAAATCCAGTCTGCGGATTTGAAATAAACCTTGAAATGCTACTGCCTAAAACTGGGAAAGCTTAATTTCTAACAAAGCAAATGTTTAAGACAGCGATGAAATGAGCAGAATCCCACCGGAACTCTCCTTCACAGGGGAGAACCATGCCGACGGCCAACAGAAAAGGACAAGCCTTTAGGCTTGTCTTGGATGAAGGCGGGTTTACCCAAGCATGGGACACGGTGGGCGCGGGCGATACAATCCCACGCCGGAGAGAGCTTGACCTAGGGGAACGCACGTTCCACGATGAAGTTAAGTGATAGGTATCGTGGGAGACAAACGCCCGCGAAACAACTTTTAAGTTTCACTTCTGCCTAGAACGTTAAACAGCAAAATCTTCGGTAGGCTAAAAGCTTGGACTTGGAAACAAAAATTGAGCTCATCTGCAAGCCTCCAACAGAGGAAGTTATAACCCCAGATGATTTGCGAAATCTCCTAGAGACCGAGGAACATCCCATAGCTTACAACGGTTGGGAACCATCAGGCTTGGTGCATCTAGGAACAGGCGTCATCTGCGCTTACAAAATGAAAGATTTCATAGAGGCCGGAATTCACTTTAAGGCTTACCTTTCCACATGGCACGCTTGGCTAAACAACAAGCTGGGCGGAGACTTAAGACTGATTAGGAAGGCAGCAGACCTTTTCAGACATTCATGGATAGCCCTAGGTGTCCCAGAAGACAAGGTTGAGTTCATCTACTCAGACAAGCTATACGACGATTTAAGCTACTGGGAAAAAACCGTGAAAATAGCAAAAAACTTGACGATAGCGAGGACAAGGCGAACCCTTGAAATAGCCGGAAGAAAAGAAACGGAAGCCCACTACGTTTCAGACTTCCTGTACACGCCGATGCAAGTGGCAGACATATTCCACATGAAAGTTAAAATTTGCCAGTTAGGCATGGACCAGAGAAAAGCAAATGTTGTAGCAAGGGAACTAGGCGAAAAACTGGGGTTCTGGAAACCCGTGTGCGTTCATCACCATATACTGCAAGGCTTAGAAAAACCAGCGATATGGCCTATTCCAGAGGGAAAGGAGAAAGAGGCTTTAGCTTCTGCTAAGATGTCTAAAAGTAAACCTGAAACATGCGTTTTCATATACGATTCACCCGAAGAGATTAAAAATAAAATAATGCGCGCCTTCTGTCCCGAGAAAACCGTGCAGTACAACCCTATCCTAGAGTTCTGCAACTACATAATCTTCAGAGAAAAAGAAACATTCACCGTTGAAAGACCAGCTAAATACGGAGGCACCGTGGAATTCCAGAGCTATCAAGAGTTAGAAACGGCATATAAACGAGGAGAACTCCACCCTCAAGACCTCAAAAACGCTGTGGCTGAAGAACTCGCGGAAATACTTGAGCCCGTTAGAAGATATTTTAAAAACAACAAAGAAGCAAGAGAATGCCTAAACATCGTGAAAAAAGCTCAAATAACAAGGTAAAAAAGTTGTCAACTCGTCTTAGAGAGAAAGAAGAGAAAATCTTGAAAATTTTAGAGCAGTTGGCTCAAGAAGCCGCGAAGGGAACGCCTATAATCGTTGAAGGAAAGAAAGACGTTGAAACCTTGAAACGGTTGTCTATAGAAGGAAACATAGTACAGGCCAAAGCCGGTGGAAAATCTTTTCTGGACGCTCTTTCCGAAGCTGAAAAGTTTGAAAAAGAAGAAGTCATCCTCTTGTTGGACTTTGACAGACGCGGAAGAGAATTGATGAAGCGGTTGAAACAAAGCTTAGAAAAGGCTAAGATAAAACCTAACATCACTTTCTGGAGAGAACTCAGAAGCATCATCGGAAAGGAAGTTAAAGATGTTGAGGGTTTAGCATCATACATGGAAACCTTAAAGAGGAGGATTAACAATTCATAAAATAAATATGGAAGAGCACTAGTACAATCTCGTGATCTGAGAGCACAGTTCTCTCATTCACGTGATTAAGCTAACCTTAACCTAATCACATTAGGAGTGGACGCTTACGGGCTCATCACAAACGTTTACCATAAAGTATGTAATACGCGCTAAATTCGAAATAGAAGGAGTAGTTGAAAAATCAGACGTTATAGGAGCTGTTTTTGGACAGACGGAAGGCTTGTTCGGACCTGAACTGGATTTAAGAGAGCTTCAGAAATCTGGGAGAATCGGAAGAATAGAAATTGAGCTTCATTCAAAACAGGATAGAACAACGGGCACTATAATAATTCCGACAAGTCTGGACAGAGTGTCCACGGCTCTGATAGCGGCAAGCATAGAGAGCATAAACAGAGTTGGACCATGCGCCTCAAAGGTAACACTGGAAAAAATAGAAGATGTAAGAGAATCGAGGAGAAAAGTGATAATCGACAGAGCCAAAGAGATTCTCCACAAATGGACAATTGAATCCATGCCATCCGTAGATGAAGTTTTCAAGGAAGTCGCGGAGACTCTGAAGACGGCGAAAGTTGAAAAGTATGGACCTGAAGAGTTGTCAGCCGGACCTGAAGTTGACAGTTCAAAGGAGATAATAATCGTTGAGGGAAGAGCCGACGTGATAAACCTCATGCGATGTGGAATGCTGAACGTCATAGCGGTTGAAGGAGCAAAGATACCTGAAACGATAAAAAGACTGTGCAAGGAGAAAGAAGCCACAGCCTTCTTAGACGGGGACAGAGGCGGAGACTTAATCCTAAAAGAACTCCTGCAAGTGGCAAAGATAAAATATGTTGCGAGGGCGCCCAGAGGAAAAGAGGTTGAAGAGTTAAACTGCAAGGAAATCTTCGAAGCTTTGGAAAACAAAGTCTCCATCGAAGATTTAGCCAAGCCAAAAAGAGAAAAACGGAAAGTAGAATTTCCGAAAGAGGTTGTTCAAACGATTAAGGATTTGAAAGGCACGTTGGAAGCCGTTCTTTTCAACGAGAAAATGGAGAAGATAGAACGTTTACCGGTGAGCCAACTAGCTGAAAAACTTCAGCAGATAAGCGGAGTGGATACGGTGGTTTTCGACGGGGTTATAACACAGAGAATAGTTGACATTGCAAGTCAGAAGAGCATAAAAAACATCGTAGCCTCTCGCATCTCAGACGCTGTCAAGCCTTCCCTAAACGTTCACCTCGCAACCTTTTCGGACGTCACAAGCGGTTAGGCTTCGAAAAAATCTGTTAACTTTCTAGCTCCTTTCCCCTCCACTTTATGAGCCAGCAACTGCTCCTCTGAGATTCCGAAGGTGCCGAGAATCCTAGCTGCGGCGGGTACAACCTGTTTTTTCACGTAGTATTCAAGGTCAACCTCATCGTAGGATGCGAGCATGTAGGGTTTAACCCTCTCGTACAATCTTCCGGTTCCGGTGACAATAACGTAGCCAACTTTGTCGCCTACGGTGAGCCTCCAGCCCTTCTCCTTTAACATCTTGGCAGCCTCAACGTGTGAAGTCCTAACAGCGTACTCTTCAATGGGTTTTGTCAGTGTTTTCCAGATTATGAGGTCTCTGTACGGAACACGTCTCTGTCCGAGTTCGTAAATGAACTGTTGCACAAACTTCACAGCTTTTTGGGGAGACTGCTCCTTTAAAATTATCTCCAAAACTTTTTCTTGCACCTTTCTAGCTATGTTCGCCCAGTCTCCACGGATAACCTCCAAGCCTACAATGTCCAATTTGCCATTGGGTAAAAGTCCCGCGTACCTTTTTTTCGCTTCTGTGAAGAAGATTCGCACGTAAATTTTATCCGGTTTAACCTCTAACCCTAGTTTCTGTTCGATTTCCTTTGATAGCTTCTCAATTTTTTCCGGTTCATGCTTTATGAATATGCTGTCTGTGTCTCCGTAAACAACCTTCAACCCTTCCTTCTCAGCCATTTTTATAGTGTTCAATATTGTGTGCCTACCCCAAGCTGTGGCAGCCTCTGCCACCGGTTTAATGTACCATCTTGCACCTATCCAGCCCGCGTATCCATAAGAAGCGTTTGTGATGACCTTAACAGCTTTTTGTCTGGCATCTAAAACACGATATTGAACGCTTTCAGGGGCTACCTTCTTCATTTTTGAACGGATTTCATCTCTAACCTTAATCAGATAAGACAAGACTTTTCTGTAAATTCCTGACGGTTCTTTTCTGAACCTATGCTTAACTTCAGGAGCTTCATAAACGCCGCATGGTGGAATAGGCTCTTTCGGTGAAACATAAGTGTCTGGGGATATATTGTAGGTTATCATTATGTTCGGGTACATAGCCTTAAAATCTAAGACAGCGATGTTCTCATGTAGTCCAGGTTTAGGTCTGAGCACTATGGCGCCAGCGTAGGGTCTGTATGGTTGTTCAACCCTTTTAGGCACAAGTTCACCTATTTTTTGAGTGTGCTTTATCAGGAACCATTCAACCCTGAAGCCCACTGCAGCGGTTCCAACATGGTCTAGGGGTAGGCTCACAAGGCTTGAAAGTTGCATGGCGAAATCTAGAACAGCCTCGGTTATTCCCATGATGCAGCGGGTGTTTTCCATGGAGAATCTTTTTAAGATTTCACGTTTCTCTCGGTTGTCCCAGTACTCTGCGAAGTCTATGTCTTCAACTATCGTTCGGTCCTTAAGTTTCATAACTCCAAGGTAATCCGCTAGGTTTTCCAAGGTTTTAACTTTGACGTCTGGGAACTCATCCGCAAAATCGAACAAGTCTAAATTGGCTCTTCCAGTTATTGAAATGTGCCCATAAACACTTGTGTGCGGCTCGGTTTTCGCTCGGTCAACGGATAAACTTAACCCATGCTTTTTGCATCTCTCCTTCAAGTAATGCCAGTCTTGCCTATTAACACCATAGCCGACAATTATATCGGGGTCAAAATTTTGAACGTAACCGATGAAGGATTTCAGCAGCGACTTGTCGTTTTTGTTTTCATCTGCCAAGAACTGTTTTTCTTCACCTTCGTTTGTCGCCACGGAAATCATGATTACAGGGTTTCTTTCAGGTTTCGGAGAGCCTTCTCTGCTGTAGCATATTGTTGAAAACCCCAAAATCCTAAGTTCTGGAACCCCCGTTTTTTCGATGC
>PIYA01000027.1:0-8870 GCA_003601785.1 Candidatus Bathyarchaeota archaeon | reverse complement strand
TTGGCTTTGTAAACTTTGTCAACTTGGACGTCTGGAGCGTTTTCTTCTTCAACAACATCCACTTCATGCCATTCACAAGGGATAACGTTGTTATCGATTAGATAACGCATGGAGTATCGAATGTCATCTTCGAAGCAGTCTTTCACCCCTTCGAGTTTCCGAAAAGCCTTCGCGTATTTAGATATGAAATCGGGGTCTCCGCAGTAAACCTTCACGGCTTTAACTGGTTTACCGAAAAATCTCCGCTCAACAATCTCGGTTTTCGTTACAAAACCGTACTTAGCCTTCTCAGCTTCAATCCCTTTGGCAACCTTAACCGGATCCGCGTGGTCTTCCACAACAACGTAGAAGTAGGAAAGGAAATTTCTGTCTATAACGAGTACACGGTTGCCTGAGCTGTCAACACCCCACAGCCAGATTTCAGGCTTATGATTCTTAACCTCATAGTTCACGTCTAAAAGCCAAAACGTAATCTTCATTGGTGATTCTTCCAATAACATAGGAGAATAAGCAACTTTTAACACTTTTTAAATTTTAGATTTCCGTTAAAGGTTACTTCCGTTTCCTGAAGTACACTATTCCCTGCTTCTCGCCGATCGTGATGTTCGCAATGAGCCTTCCTGAAAATCTTCTGGGCTGCGATGTCCACTGCGAATATACTCGTCAGTTTGTTCCCATGGAATTTTAACCACAAACCACGCTGTTTTTGATTAAAGAAACGTTTTTTATTTTGAAATGTTAAGTGGTACCTACGTAGGTGCTTCCATAAATGAAACGGAAAGTCTACCTGAGCAAAGAACAGAGACGCTTGCTTGAAAGGATAGCGGAAAGCTTAGGCATAGGAGAAAGCGAGGTATTACGCCAAGCCTTCATGGAATACGCAAAAAGCATAAACCTCATAACAGAAAAAGTACACGGAAAAATTTAGGGAAGCTGTCCCTAAACTTAACACCTTTGTTCATCCTTCTCCTGAATTGGCGAAAATATTGAAAAACCTCAGCTTTCTGGCTCAAACGTTCTATAAAGACTTTAGAAAATCTTTTCTATTTCGTGGAACCATTGTTTCAATGACTTGCATTGGCAAATAGCAAATCTGAACATTCCCAGAAGCCTCATTGGATTAGACTTTTTCTCTCAATTATCCGAGCTGCATATTTGGGTGAAAGATTCGTATACAAGGGCAAAACTTTCGATCTAGAACCAACGCTGGTTATGCCCTCTGATTTCTACCGAAGAATAGCAAGCCCATCAACGAGATACGAATCGCTGCTAAACTCGCTAGATCCCCAGTTCAAGTATGTGGCTCGAAGCGAGGTTTATAGAGTCAGAAAAGGATGGGTTGCACAAGGTTTAAAGGGCCATTATGGAATGAAAATAAGACGGGTCAAAGTAGATGGAAACCTATTTTTACTTCCAGTTCTTTCCGACAAACCGTCTGTTGGAATTGATACAAGCTCTATCAAGCATATTACTATACTTGGAATTTGCTTCATACCTGATTTTGAAGCCTCATATGTATACTTGGAGAAACATCTCAACTTGCCAAAAACCCATAATCATCAAGAATACAAGTGGTCAAAATTGAATCCGCATTATCGGTCAATGGTTCTTGAAAAATTCAAACTTTTGTTATCAATCTGTTGCAAAGGGTTGCTTGTTATCAAGACAGACGCATTGGTTTCTCCGATAGGCAAAGTTGAAAACATCTTCAAGAACCTAATAGAGGGTTGCTTTTCTGGATATGAAAGAGATCCTGGTCAAAAGAGATTAAGACGCGCGTTGAAAAGAAAGTTTTTCCAATTGGCTAATGAAATCCCTATACATTGCGACACAGATTTTCGTCCCTTAACTGCAAACAAGGCAGTTAGGTTGTTTGTTCAAACTCTTGCCAAACGTAAAGGAAAGTATTTTGAGAAATATACCCCTCTTTTCGCAAATCTCAAATCCCATGAGTCGAAACCAATACAAGTTACAGACATAATTGTAGGTGCGCTCAGAACAAAAATACAACGCGGAGAGACCTTGGAACCTCTCCAACCTCTATTTTTTGACTCGCGTAAAATGAGAAGTTGTAGGGGAAGATTCGCAAAAGCCTACTATTGGCTTGCTTAAAAACACTACGACTACAATCGGGTGCCGTGTGCCGTTAATGCGCGCGTATTGCACGCACGTATCGCGCGGACGTTGCCTCCTCTGGAGGCCACGCAACCCGTTGGGCACACGGTCTTTGGTACCTTCATCGATACATAACTAACTAATAGGTACTTATAAACTATTTCTGGAAAGAGTTTCCAGAAAACGTTTCCTCTCTGTTTGTCGCAAGAACACCACTTTTTACTCATACCTTCAGAATCGACCAGGATGTGAGTGTGTAGAAAACTTTGGAAGAAAAGATGTTGACACGCACTCTATCGTTGAAAAAAGGAGAGTTTGCGGGAGACATCGCCACTTTTTCTTATAATATTTTTTAATGAGGAAAATCTTATTCAGTCTTTAACAATAATGTGAAGAGGCTAGAAGTTTTGAAAATCTTGGAGATAAACTTGAAGAAGGGATTTGTGAAGGTTGTTCCAGAAACGCTGGATGACTTGTGGCACTTATACAACGTAATCTACAAGAATGATGAAGTTTATGCATACACGACACGGGAGATAAAACCCGACGAAAAATATGCAAGACCGAGACGGGGACAAAGAGTTCCCGTTTTCTTAGGAGTCAAAGCCGAAAAGGTTTCTTGGGACAAACTCTTAGGCAGACTCAGAGTTCACGGAACAATCTGTCAAGCACCAGAAATCGTTCCAACTGGTGCACATCACACAATTAACATAGCATTGAACACACCCGTAACCATTGTGAAAAGCGAGTGGGCGAATCATCATATTGAAAGACTGAAAAGAGCGAGTGAAACATCTGAAAAACCGTTGATAATAACAGCCATAGACGATGAAGGCTACGCCATAGCCACCACAACCCAGTACGGCGTGAAGGTGAAAGTGGAAGAAAGGATGAGGCTTCCGGGGAAACTTGAGGCTGAAAAAAGAAGCACAGCCATGAATGAACACTTCAAAAAAGCGTTGGAAAGTTTAAGGCAAATCTGGACAGCTAATCCAAGTCCAATAGCAATAATCGGTGTAGGATTCATAAAAAACGACTTCGTCAAATACGTAAAAAACAAAGCCGCGGACGTTTCAAAATCCATTGTGGATGTAAAAAGCGTCAACAACAGCGGTGTAGCTGGAATATACGAGGCGATGCGTTCAGGCGTTTTATCAAAGGCTATGAAACATTTACGAATCATGGAAGAAACAGAGGTTGTAGAAGAAATACTGAAGAGGCTGGGTAAAGATGAAAAAAACGTCACTTATGGATTCGATGAGGTTAAAAAAGCCGCAGAGTTGGGAGCTGTTAAAAAACTTGTTTTAGCAGACACTATGCTCCGTGAAACATCGGATGAAAAGCGATTACAGATAGAAGCTTTGATGAAAGAGGTGGAGCGGAAAGGTGGAAGGATAATTGTTGTGAGCACGGGACACGAGGCTGGAGCGAAACTCCTAGCTTTAGGTGGTGTAGCAGCGCTTTTAAGGTTCGCTCAACGTTAAAAATCACGTTACCACGACTTAAAGTGTTAAATAACAATAGAAACAGTTATCATGTTATAAAGCGAATATAAGTCTATATTTGGGATAAAAATGTGGACAGGTAGAAAACCCTCAGTGCACATTGAAAACATAGTGGCATCCGCATCTCTTGATCAAACAGTCGACCTGAAAAAGATAGTGGCGAAGTTTCCAAACACTGAATACCGCCCAAGCGTTTTTCCAGGATTAGTTTTCAGACTTAAAAAGCCTAAAACAGCTACCCTAATTTTTGAAACAGGAAAGATGGTTTGCACAGGAGCCAAATCAGAGAAAGACGCAAACAAAGCCGTGAACAAGGTTGTGAAAGAGTTGAGAAAACACGGGATACCCATCAGCAACAAACCGGTTGTCCAAATTCAAAACATAGTTGCTTCCGCAAGCCTAGGCGGAGAAATAGACTTAGAAAACGTTGTTTACAAGCTTGAAAGAGTGATGTACGAACCCGAACAGTTTCCCGGAGCTGTTTATAGAATGAACGAACCGAAAGTTGTTTTCCTGATATTTTCGGCTGGAAAACTGGTGTGTGTAGGGGCGAAGAAGGAAAAAGAAGTCTACGAAGCCGTCGAAAAGCTTAAAAAAATTCTGGAGGAAAATCAGCTTTTAATTTATCCCGAATAGTAGTTTTAAGAAAGACTTGTCAGTCTTCTGCGAACAGCCGGGTTTTGTTCAGCAATCTTCTTTAAAGCCTTCTCAAAGGTCTCGTCGTCGGACAATTCCTTTTCTATGAAAACACCCGTTCTGCCAACTTCGTCTCTTCTCAGAAGAGCGTGGACGCGGTCTAACACTGTTTCAACGGATATTTTAAGTTTTTTGGCAACGTATTCCTCACATCCGATGATTGTACTTTCCTTATGTCCTTCCTTTGTTGGTTCAATTAGCATCAATCGTTTGTCCACTCCAGCCACGCGTAATCCTTCCTTTAAATCCTTAAGCGTCGCCTCACCACCGAACCTGTAAAACTCCATTTCAACCCTACGCATTTTCATTAAGGAAAAAGAAACGCTTGTATTCTCACCCAACTCAATGTAAGCTTTCATGGCGTAGGTTGGTGTGGCTTGCACAACCAGACGTCTTTTTATCGGAATTCCAGCTTGCTCCAAAGCCGTTTCCACAATGAAAGAGGACGGCTGATGTGGAATGAATATGTCTATGTCACTCTTCTCTGTCACGTCCCCTCTTGCAATGCTACCGTGCACTATGGCTTCTAAACGGAACTTCTCTAAAGCCTCCATTACACGTATCGCTTTGGCTCTGAGATTATTCAGCAAATTCCAATGTTTAGCATCGTAAAAGACTTCTCTGTATTCCAAACGCTTCAAAGGCTTCTTCGTCATAACGTTTCCTCTTTCAAAAGACTATTGTATCTTCACTATTTATTTAGTAGTTTCACAGCATATCGTTAAAGTGAGATTTGATGGATACTGCCATGTGTAGCCTCTGTAAACGCAGGGAAGCCTTCTTTTTCAGACCGTACTCTGGAGAGAAGTTGTGCAGAAAATGTTTTGCACGATCCATCGAAAACAAGGTTAGAGCAACTATTGCGAAATATGGAATGTTAGAATACAACGATAGAATTGCCGTCGCTGTTTCGGGTGGAAAAGACAGTCTCAGCTTACTTCATATATTAGGCAAAATAGAAGAGGATTATCCTAAAGCGTCGATTGTAGCGGTTTCAGTTGACGAAGGAATAGAAGGATACAGAGATGAAGCTTTGAAAATAGCGGCGGAAAACTGTGAAAAACTCTCAATAGAACATCACGTGATTTCCTTCAAAGAAATTTATGGCTACACGTTAGACGAGATAGTAAAACGGCTGAAAACAAGGGGAAAAAGCGATTTGACACCTTGCGCGTATTGTGGTGTCCTCCGTAGAAAAGCCTTGAACATCATCGCGAGAAAAGTTAACGCTGATAAGCTTGCAACAGCCCATACGTTAGACGATGAAACACAGACGATTCTCTTAAACATTCTCCACGGGGACATCCTACGCATAGCAAGGGAAAAACCCAAAACAGATGAAAGCCATCCAAAACTTGTGCGAAGGATAAAGCCTTTCTGTGAAATTCCCGAAAAAGAAACGACATTGTATGCTTACGTTAAAAAGATAAGGTTTCAAGACAAACCATGCCCATACTCCTCAGAAGCCCTAAGAAACGACATACGCGTTTTCCTAAACAGGATGGAACAGAAACACTCTGGAGTGAAATTCACGATTTTCAACTCAGCTGAAAGAATCAGACAAGCCTTAAAGGAAAGCTCGGAAAAAGAAGCGTTAAAGGAATGCCTAGAGTGTGGAGAACCAACAACCCAAGAAATTTGCAAGGCTTGCCAGATGCTTCACGAACTCGAAAGTTAAGACTCTAACCTAAAGGTTAATATTGTGGTATGTAGATTCCCAATAGTTTGTATGCACATACACATTCCAGACGGCGTTCTTCCCATATGGTTGTGGGTTTTAGGTTATGCGTTGGCTGCTCTTTTCCTACTTTTCGCAGTCATAAAAGTCGGTAAAGACACAAGGAAGGCTGTTTGGACGGCGGCGGTGGCTGCCATGATGCTTGTAGCGATGTCCATTCCTTTAGGCGTTCCTTACCACATCAACTTAACCGCTTTAGCGGGCATAATCCTCGGACCATGGTGGTCTCTGATAGCGTGCTTCGTGGTCAATGGCATTTTGGCTTCCTTCGGGCACGGAGGCGTGACGATAGTTGGGTTAAACACCCTTGTAACGTGGTTTGAAGCCTTAGCAGGTTTCTACTTATACCGTGTCTTTAAAAAAGTGGTAATCAAAGATAAGGAAAAAACTCCTGTAGCCGCCGGAGTTTCCACATGGATAGCCTTAACTCTTTCAGCTTTTCTAGTAATCGGATTGGTTGCAGCCTCCGGAATAGAATCAATCCCGTTTCACGGCGGAAAAAATATAAACCTCAACACTTTCACCATCTTGACACTTACTTTCGCTTTACCTGGAGCCGTGGTGGAAGCGGTCATCACAGCCTTTATTTTGGCGTACATCAGGAAGGTTAGACCGGAACTCTTTGGGTGAAAAATGGTGGTGATGCTGACTGGCCACGATTTATCTTGTTGATTACTACGCCAACAACATTCAAAGCTCCATGCATAACGCATCTGTTATAACAAAATTTCTGGTTACAGCCGCGCTGATTCTCTTGGTGATTACAACAAATTCTGTTTTAGCCTTGCTTGCCTACTTTGCTTTGATATTGCTTTATGTAACATTTTCCAAACTCCCTTTGATTAGAATACTCCGCTGGGCGCTTTATCCAGCTTTCTTCGCAACGTTTTTTGCCTTAAGTCAGATTCAATACTCGCTTATCTTACCCGTAATAACCGTGTTTAAAGCCGTTGACGCCGCGTTAATAATGCTTCTTTTCATAAACACAACTCCGTATCCGCAGATATTCTCCATATTAAGCAGAGTTTCAAAAACTCTTGGAAACATCGCCTTTCTCACATATCGCTTCTTCTTCATATTCATAGAGCAAGCCGACAAAAGGTTCACAACTTTAAAGGTTCGAGGCGGGTTGGCTGGTGGTTTAAAAAGAACTATTCGAAACATCTCACATTTCATAGGCTCTCTTTTCATAACTTTTATCGACATCAGCCAAGACACGTATTACGCGATGAGAGTACGCGGTTACAACGGAATAATTTCATGCCGTCCTGGAGGATGGATGAGAGTGAACATTCACGATTTCACACCTGTTTCGATGTTTTTATGTTTCCTCATCATAGCTATTTTTTACTGGCTGCACGGGGGTTCAGGGGTGTTTCCATGAGTGAAATAGTTAGGGTGAACTGTATAAAACATCAATATCCAGACGCCACAGAAGTGCAGATCTGCGGACTTTCAATGACCATTCATAAAGGAGAAAGAGTTGCAGTGCTGGGGCCGAACGGTTCTGGAAAAACTACGTTACTGCTGCACATCGTAGGAATCCTCCGTCCAACAGAGGGAGAAGTCTTGGTTTTCGGAGAACCACCATCCAAAACCTCTCTGCATGGAAAGGTAGCCATGGTCTTCCAAGATGTGGATGAACAGATAATCGGACCCACCGTTTGGGACGACATAGCCTTTTCTCCCATAAATTACGGACACCCACCAGAAGAAGTCAAAAAAATGGTGAACGACATCATAGAAGAAATGAATCTTCAACATCTCGCAAACAAGGTTCCACACTATCTGAGCGGAGGAGAAAAGAAAAAGGTAGCCATCGCAGGAGCAGTTGTAACCCATCCCAAACTCTTAATTTTAGACGAGGCGCTGACGGGGCTTGATCCAAAGGCTAAAATTGAAACAATAGTCTTTCTGAACAAGCTTAACAAAGAGAAGGGTATGGCCCTGGTCATCACAACCCATGAAGTGGATATTTTACCCCTTATTGCGGACACGGTTTACGTCATATCAGAGAGAGCTATAATATTCAAGGGAACACCGTCAGATCTTTTTAAACACCCGGAAATCTTTGAAAAGGCAAATCTTCATCCGCCTCCGGTGATAAGTCTCTTGAACAAGCTTAAACGTGAGGGGGTTCCCATCGAAATCACAAAAACCATCGAGGAAGCAGAAGATGAACTTTTAAAATTGCTGTTGACTAAGAAAGCTAAAACAACCACGTAATTTTAACGTTTTTCAGCGGCCTTCTCTTTTAGCTTTCTAAGAATTATTGACGCCTCACGAGCGTTGCTGGCGGAAGCTAAACGTTTAGCCTTATCTAAACGAATCCTCGTTCCACAATATGGACACATCTTAGTCTTCTGTCCTATCTCAGCCACAGACAAGCCGCCGCATTTTTGGCACTCAACGATCACGAAGGCTGTCATAGCATTAACATCCGAAAACCTTTTCCACTTAGTCATAAATAACGTTAGCGCAGAGGACAACAAATGAGCACTGAAAAAACTAAGCTGTCCGATCTGATGCAACGAGCAACACTGTATTTCAGAAAGAAGGGCTACAAGGTTGAGAGGAAAGCGACAACCATTGAAGGATATAGCGGAATCCTGAGAAAATTCGACCTAATAGTTCAGAAGGGACGCTTAACACAAGGAGTCTGGATAAAGGACTGGAAAAGAACGATAGGGGTGAACATCGTGATAAACTTGGATAAGGCTTCAGATGATGCTGGCTTGTCAAACCCCATATTGATAGGCGGCAAATTCAGCGATCACGCAAAGTCTTACGCGAACAGAAGGAAGATAACGTTGTTA